>JAQCMX010000101.1 GCA_028274885.1 Haloarculaceae archaeon | reverse complement strand
TCATTGCTCCACTCCCGTTGCCGGGTGTCAAGGGGAGTCCCATCAACCCCGGCGACATCTGGCCCGTCGTTATTTTGGCCTGCGTCAACCAGAACTCGATTTGGGACACCTGCAATGATACTGACGGCACACCGTGTGACGACACCGTTCTGACGTGGCTACATACGCTCGGCCTCTCCCACATCGACTGTTAGACGCGCGATGGGCTGAACATCTACGTCGTCGACCACGGCGCTATGCTGACTTCACGCTCTGTATCTTGCACTGCCTTCTGTAACTATGTCTATCTCAACATTTTCTCACCTCCGGTTGCACCGCAGTAAATCGACTGTAAAGGGTTCTATGACACGCTGTTCTTTGAGGCTATCGCATCTAACACTGATACCGATATCGACGACGCGATAATGAAAGAAATTGACAAAGAGCTAAAAAAGCGCCTGAGAGACAGCGTGGAGGTTGATTGGACGAATCGGGAGAAGGTGCGTGCTGAATTACGGACAGAGGAGACGCGGTTCTCCGCCGTTCATTCAGGATTTTCGTGCGTTCGCTGGTACCAGTAAATCGGTGGCCTCGGCACTCATAGGGTTCGTCATCGCGGGGATGCTCGGGCGTGAGTGATCGTCATCGGCCACGTGGAGATAGCCAGCAATCACAAAAGAGCGTTCCGTCGGCTACCGGACCTCGAGCACCTCGATTTCGAACTCCAGAGTTTCGCCGGCAAGCTCGTGGTTGAAATCGACGGTCACTTCCTCCGCGTCGAAGTCGGTGACGCGGCCCGGAAGCCCCTCGTCGGTCTCGACTTCGATACCGATCTCCAGCTCCTGACTGCCGAGCATCTCCTCGAATGCCGCACGGTCGTAGCTGGCTACCCGGTCTTCGCTGTACTCCCCGTAGGCATCCTCGGGTGGGATCGTCACCGTCCGTTCCGCCCCGGATTCCATCCCGACGAGTTCGTTTTGCAACCCCTGTATAACCGAATCATCGCCGAGATCGATTGTCAGTGGCGCGTAGGTCCGGTGTGGGTCCTCTCCGATCAACCCCGAGTCCTGCGCAACCTCCCGTTTCGAGGTGTCGAAAACGGTGCCGTCGGTGAGTCGTCCGACGTAGTCGATCCGAACAGTATTGTCCGCTGTTATCGTCATAGTTGTTAGTCCGGATCCGGCACTGATAACCCTAACCGTCGGCACCAGGTCAGGTCCCGCCACGCTCAAGTCACTGCCACCGGTACTCGGGAGTAATGCGGGGAGGACAGTGACAGATTCAGCGGAGTCCGAGATCCGGACGCTGGACGCAGGGACTGTCGAGCGCATCGCAGCCGGGGAGGTCGTCGAGCGACCGGCCTCGGCGGTAAAGGAACTCATAGAGAACAGTTTGGACGCGGACGCCTCTCGGGTGACGGTTGCAGTCGAGACCGGCGGAGCCGAGGGGATCCGGGTCACCGACGATGGGATCGGGATGAGCGGGTCGGGGGTCCGCCGAGCGGTCCAGAAACACACGACGAGCAAGATCTCTGACGTCACAGACCTGGCCGAAGGGGTTTCGACGCTTGGCTTTCGCGGCGAGGCACTCCACGCCATCGGTGCTGTTTCGCGGATGACGATCACGACCCGCCCCCGCGACGGCGGGACAGGGACCGAGCTCGTGGTCGAAGGCGGGGAAATCACGGACGTGTCGCCTGCGGGAAGCCCGGCTGGAACGACCGTCGAGGTTCGGGACCTCTTTTATAACGTCCCAGCGCGAAAAAAGTATCTCAAACAGGAGTCGACGGAGTTTGCACACGTGAACACGGTCGTCACGGGTTACGCCCTGGCAAACCCAGACGTGGCGGTGACCCTGGAACACGACGGACGGGAGACGTTCGCCACGACCGGCCAGGGGGAACTTCGCGAGACGGTGCTGTCGGTGTACGGCCGCAACGTGGCCGAGGCGATGGTTGATATCGGCGGATCGATCCCGGAGGGGCCACTTGTGGACATCTCGGGGCTGGTGAGCAATCCCGAGACCAACCGCGCGAGCAGTGAGTACGTGACCACGTTCGTCAACGGTCGGTACGTGACCGCAGGTGCGATCCGCGAGGCAGTCGTCGAGGCCTACGATACGCAGTTGGCCCCGGACCGGTACCCCTTCGCGGTCATCTTTCTCGATGTCGACCCAGCCACAGTCGATGTGAACGTTCATCCCCGAAAACTGGAGGTAAGATGGAGTAAAGAGGGGGAAGTTCGGGAACAGGTACAGACTGCTGTCGAAAACGCGCTCCAGAACGAGGGGTTAGTTCGGTCCTCTGCTCCCCGTGGAAAAAGCGCACCGGAACAGACGAGGATTGAACCGTCGTCTGTCTCCGAGGATGGTGACGAATCCGAAACCGAAAGTACCGGTACAACGGGACGGAGTCGCACAGCGAAATCAGAAGTCGATAGAACAGAGAACGCTACCCAGGACGCGGACAAATCGAAGTCTGACGAGACAGACTCGTCCCGAACGAGTCCATCACGGTCATCGTCAACGGCTTCCCCAGAGACAACGAATACACCATCCCAGTCGTCGTCAAGTTCGTCGGCTGAATCGCCGTCAGGTCCCACGCCGCATACGTCTGCATCCAACACCACACCGTCACCACACGAGCGACAGCCTCGGTCTCCGACCACTACCGAACCGAACACACAGAAGACGCTGAGTGGTGAGGACGCCCACGAACCCACGGAGTTCGAAACGTTCCCTGACCTTCGGGTCCTTGGGCAACTAGATGACACGTATATTATCGCTGAGGCTGATGACGGCCTCATTCTCATCGACCAGCACGCCGCCGACGAGCGCATCAATTACGAGCGGCTACAGACGGAGTTCGAAGGGGAGACGACGACCCAAGCGTTGGCTGAACCAGTCGAAATTGCACTGACCGCAAAGGAGGCCGAGTTGTTCGGCATCTATGAAGATGGGCTCGCACGACTCGGATTCATCGCCAGTCAGATCGATGACCGAACAGTCGAAGTCAAGACTGTCCCGTCGCTTGTCGCAGAATCCGCTGGCCCGGAAGTCATCCGCGACGTATTATCAGAGATGGTGACCGGAAAGGAAGCAGCCGAGCAGACCGTCGAAGCCGTAGCCGATGAATTGCTCGGTGATATGGCCTGCTATCCCTCGATTACGGGCAACACATCACTCACGGATGGGTCCGTGGTAGACCTTCTGTCGACTCTCGATGAATGTGAAAACCCGTGGGCCTGTCCCCATGGTCGACCGGTACTCATCCACATCGACTCAGAGGAGATTGATGACCGGTTTGAGCGGGATTATCCCGGCCACTGATCGAATAGATTTATTGAAATTACTATTAGCAACCCCATCTCGTGTCAAATAGTCACATTCAGACTAAATTTGACCATCGAGAGACGTAGTCGGTAGTCAAACCGGGTAGCACTGGCACACAAAACCATGCGAAAATTACTTGCGGTATTTCATTCCAAAATGGAGGTGCGTTTCATAAACGACTAACGCCCTGGGGGTGAATAAAGCACATGGAACCTGCCCGTGTGGATGCAGCAGCCGACTTTGCCTACGGTATTCTGATCTTCGTCGCTATCGTGGTCTTTTTTTTCGTCAGTGGCCCTGCCGGTCTGGGATTCATGCTCGGAATCTTCATCGCATGGGCGGTTCACGTGGTCTGGAAGATGGGTCGGTTCGACCCCGAGTGGATGACCCGTGCTGTCGAGGAGAGCGTGGAAAAACAGGTCGAGGATAGTGTCGGCCAAGTGCAAGAAACTGTGGAAAAAACCGTCGAAGACAGTGTCAACAGAGAGGTCGAAAGATCAGTCGGCGAGTCCGTCGAGCAGAGCGTGGAAAGACAGGTCGAGGACAGTGTCAAAGAAACAGTAAGTGACAGCGTCGAGGAGACAGTCGGTAGCACCGTCGAGGAGACAGTGGACGAAGCGGTCGAAGAAACCGTCGAAGACACCGTCGAGGAGGCCGTCGAAGACAC
>JAQCMX010000098.1 GCA_028274885.1 Haloarculaceae archaeon | reverse complement strand
ACCCAATCGACGCTGATGTAGCCACGCTGTTCGTTCAGTTCTTCGACGACACCACGACTCAGGTACAGCTCTCGGTCTTTGGTTCGGACGTACTGGACGAACGTCTCGTAGGCGTCACTTCCCGTCCCACCGACCGTGCGGAGAAAACTCGTATCGAGGACGAGCGCAGTCGGAAACGGCGACGGGTGCGACTCACTCATCGATGCGCTGGTACGGTGCCTGCTTGATCGCTCGGTCGTGAACGTCTGCGTCGAACGTAACCTCGTCGAGCGTCGGATCGTGGTCTTTCACCACCGCGATAATTCTCTCGATAGCCTGCGTGACCGCGATGGCCTCCACCGCAGGGACGCCGAGGTCGTCCGCGACGCCACGGCGCGTGGTGTTACCCTTCAGGTAGTCGATAGTTGCTGTGACCGCAGGTGCGAGTGCTGCCTTCCCGTGGCGATCAACGAACAGTTCGAGGTCGTCATCGACGCTGGTGGCCCCGTAGACGGCGATGATGACCGGACCGAGTTCGAGTGTCGTTTCGTCGGTCCAGTTCCCGCTCACAGGCTCTGCACGCCAGAGGGCCGACCCGTTCTCGTATTCGTCGAGTTCCGCTGCGATCCCCAACTCGGCCAGCGTGTTGGCGTACTTGTACGCAGTGCTCTTCGAGAATCCCTGGCGGTCACGGGCGGCAGTGACCGTCGTCGGGGAGTTGACCAGGAGATCCGTGTAGAACCGGGCGAGTTCGGGAGTTCCCAACAGTTCTTGGAAGACGAAAAACCGGCGGGCAGTGTGTCCTGCATCTGGTGGATGTGTGGTGGATGGAGCGTCAGGCATAGTTTACAGTACGCGAACTATGGTCTAAAGCGTTTCGGCGGAACCACTCTTGACCTGTTTGGGAGATTCGTCGGTCTATCTCAACGACCGATTGATTATCCTGTCTCTCTCCGAGTCGGGAAACGCGAACCCGAGCCAGCAATGATCCCCGTTCATTGATTCATCGGAAGTTCGTTCGGCTTGCACCACCATTTAAAAACGTCCGCTGATACGTTATTGCAATGGATCGGGACGAGATCGATGAGTACGTCAAGCGGTGCCGGCAACTCCTCGAATCGTCACCGCAGATGGACGAGGAGAACACGAAGGTCAAACTCGTTCAGCCGTTCCTCGAACTTCTCGGGCGGGATCTTTACTCTACGGAGGTCGCTCTCGAATACACGATCCCGATGGCCTCGGGGAGCACTCACGTCGATTATGCTCTCCTCGTCGGGGATTCTCCCGTGGTGTTCGTCGAGGCGAAGCCAGCCCGGTCGACACTCACCGACAACGAGGTCCAGCAGTTGCGGAGTTACATGCGACAGGAGCTCGACGTAGACTGGGGGATACTGACCAACGGGAAGTCCTTCGAGGTTCTGACCAAGAACCGCCACCAGAACGGCGGCGAAGAGGTCTCGGTCGTTCAGTTCGACCTCAATGATCTTGCCGAAAACCCGGACGTGCTGGAACTGCTCACCAAGGGGTCGATACGCTCGGGGAAGTCCGACGAAATCGCCGAGCAGGTCGCGCAGACGAACCGGGCGATTCGGCACCTGCAGGAGAACGAAGACAGCGTCACCGAGTCCGTCACCGAGGCAGTGGAAAGCGAGGTTGGCGAACTCACTATAGACCTCGAAGAACAGTCCCGTGAGTTCGTACAGAGTCTCGTCTCCGTGCTTCAGGAAAGCGTCATTTCGTCAGTGAGGAGTCTCCTGGGCTCGTCGAAGAGGCTGCAAACAAACAAGCAGAAGCCAGCAAGTCAACGCAAGACAGCAGTGCTAGGATTAAGAACAGGGGGGGCTACGTGATACGGTTCTCCGACGGTACGGTGATTCCCAGAGACAGTACGGAGATTCAGACACAGCAGGAGGAGAACATGGGCGCGGCGGTGAACTATCTGATAGAGGAGTACGACCTCATTGACGAACTCGAAATTCCACACTTTCCACCTCGTGCTCGGAAGAACTGTTCCATCAACAACGAACCAGTCCATCCCAATGGCGAGGATATGAGGCGACCATACGAGTTGAAGAACGGGTATTTCCTCCACACCTCGCTCAATACCCAAGGCAAGAAAACTCGCCTTCGTGACCTTGTCGAGAAAGTCGGACTCTCTGTGGAGTTTCTATCCGAGTGGAAATCCGAAGAGGCGAAAGGATAATCAGAATATTTCGAGATAGTCCTCTACGACTTCACGCCTCTTCACGGTCAGATTGAACAGGTCGGGAACCGCGTCGTCGACCTCGGCTTCGAGGCCATCCCAAGCGAAGGACCGACTGAAGTTAGTGGACTTGTGGGGCATGAAACTGCCGAGTAACGTCCGCGCCGAACGCAGTGAGGCGCGGTTCACTTCTCGCGAGCGGTGCGAGGTCGACCGAAGGGAGATCTCGAAAGCGAACGGGGAGCGTAGCGACCCGTGAGCAGCGAGCGAGAAGGTAGTTTTTCCCCAAGTTTTTACGAGGAGCGGTTCCCGCAGCGAGCGCTAGCGAGCGAGGAAACCCGACGAAGTAAAAAGTGGTAGTGGACTCGCCGGGATTTGAACCCGGGGCCTCTTCCTTGCGAAGGAAGCGATCTACCGCTGATCTACGAGCCCTCGTGCGCAGGTACGCTGAACGGCCTGCGCGTGAGTGGTTCCTGTTCAGTCCTCAAGGACGATTTCGATGCTGACGTCGTTGGGCACCTGAATTCGCATCAACTGACGCAGTGCCCGTTCGTCGGCGTCGATGTCGATGAGCCGCTTGTGAACGCGCATCTCCCAGTGTTCCCAGGTGGCTGTTCCCTCGCCATCGGGGGACTTCCGAGCGGGAATTTCTAGAGTTTTCGTCGGGAGTGGCACCGGTCCCGACAGCTTCACGCCGGTCTTGTCGGCGATGTCCTGCACCTCACCACAGATGCTGTCCAGATCCTCCGGACTAGTGCCGGCCAGCCGGACGCGAGCCTGCTGCATGTTATCGCTCGTTGACCGACAGGACCTGGCCCGCAGCGATGGTCTGTCCCATGTCGCGGATCGCAAACGAGCCGAGCTCCGAGATTTCGTTTGCCGGCTCGATGCTGAGCGGCTTCTGTGGGCGAACAGTTACCTTGGCAGCGTCGCCCGACTGGATGAAATCGGGTTCCCCCTCGGCAACCTCGCCGGTCGAGGGGTCGATCTTCGCGTCAAGGGACTCGATGGTACAGGCGACCTGTGATGTGTGGGCGTGGAACACCGGTGTGTAGCCAGCCGTGATCACACTCGGGTGCTGCATCACGACGATCTGTGCCTCGAAGGTCTCGGCGACGCTTGGCGGGTCCTCGGCCGGACCAGCCACGTCACCGCGGCGGATGTCGTCTTTGCCGATGCCGCGGACGTTGAACCCGACGTTGTCGCCGGGTTCGGCCTTTGGTACTTCCTCGTGGTGCATCTCGATGGTTTTGACCTCACCAGCCACGTCGGAGGGTTGGAAGGAGACGTTGTCGCCGGTATTGAGGGTACCGGTCTCGACACGACCGACCGGGACGGTGCCGATACCCGAGATCGTGTAAACGTCCTGGATCGGCAGCCGCAGCGGTGCGTCCGTTGGCGGTTCCGGCTCAGGCAGGTCGTTGAGCGCCTCGAGCAGGATCTGTCCGTCGTACCAGCTGGCGTTGTCCGAACGGCTGGCAATGTTGTCCCCTTCGAAGGCCGAAACGGGGATGTATTTTGCGTCCTCCGTACTGAACTGGACCTGCTTGAGCAGTTCCTCGACCTCTGCGACAACTTCGTCGTAGCGGCTTTTCTCGTAGTCGACGAGATCCATCTTGTTGACCGCGATGATCATTTCGCCGATACCGAGAGTACGGGCCAGGAAGACGTGCTCTTGGGTCTGGGGCTGGACGCCGTCGTCGGCCGCAACCACGAGCACGGCGTTGTCAGCCTGGCTCGCGCCCGTGATCATGTTTTTCACGAAGTCACGGTGGCCCGGACAGTCGACGATGGTGAAGTAGTACTCGTCGGTGTCGAACTCCTGGTGGGCGATGTCGATGGTGACCCCGCGCTCGCGCTCCTCGGCGAGATTGTCCATCACGTAGGCGAACTCGAAGCCGCCCTTGCCCTTTTCTTCTGCCTCTTCTTTGTGCTGCTCGATGACGTGCTCGGGTACGTTTTCGGTCTCGTACAGGAGCCGTCCAACCAGCGTACTTTTTCCGTGGTCGACGTGGCCGATGATGGCCAGATTCTGGTGTCGTTTGTCCTCACTCATGTATTCTCACGCGCAGAGGCGCTATGTCGGAAAGTTTACGCGGTTGTTCATAAAACCATTTCGATACTGCGCGTAGAGCAACCCCGTGCTGTCTTGCGGTTTTGTCAGGGGCTGACACGGCATAGCCTCTTCGGACTTGATTTAGATGCGTTCTGAAACGTCGTCGACGGTGACGTACTCGGTCTCGCCGCCACGGGTTTCGAGTTCGACCTCCCCGGTCTCGCGGAACTCGTTGCCGATGACGATCTTCCAGGGAATGCCAAGCAGGTCACTCTCGGCGAACCGCTCCCCGATGGACTGGTCGGGATCGTCGAAGAGGAGCGTCCGCCCGGATCCACAGTCCGCATAGAGATAGTCCGCGACCCCGGCCAGTTCGTCGTCGTACTGCAGTGGGATGATCGAGGCGGCATAGGGCGCGACCGTCCCAGAGCCGTCCGCAGACCAACAACAGCCGTCCTCGTCGCCGTGTTGATCGACCAGTGCGTAGATAAGACGGTCGATCCCGATACCGTAACTGGCCATGAGGACATCGCGTTGGGTCCCGTCTGTCACATCGACGGTCAGCCCCATGGGCTCGGAATACCGCGAGCCGAGTTTGAAGATGTGGCCGATCTCGAGCCCTTCAGAAGCCACCAGCTCCCCACCACAGTCGGGACACGCCTCGCCTGCAGACAACGTCGACCGGGGTGACTCGTCGGTCACCCCGAACCGACACTCCCCGGCAGAACACCGTCGTACATCTGCCGTCCCTGTCTCGGCAGGCGCGAGGAACTCCTCTGAGGCAGTCCCGCCCATCAGGTTGTCCTCCGCCTCCGCAATGACGAAATCGATGTCGAGTGCGTCGAAGATAGTGATGTAGGCTTCGCGCATCCGGTGGTAGTACGAATCGAGCGAGTCCGTGGAGACGTGGAGACTGTACGCGTCTTTCATCGTGAACTCCTTGGTGCGCAACAGTCCCCCTCGGGCGTGGTCGTCCCGGTGTTTCACATCGATCTGATAGTAGAGTGCAGGCAGGTCCTCGTAGGAGCGGATCGCCCCTCTTACCAGGTGAACGATCCCTTCCTCGTGGGAGGGGGCGAGACACATCCGCTTTCCGTCGCGGTTCTCGAAGGTGAACATCTCGCCACCAAAATCCTCCCATCGACCGCTTTCCTCCCAGATTCCGCTGTAGTTGAGTTGGGGCAGACTGACGCGTCGTCCCCCGGCGGCCCGCATCTCCCTTTCGACGTGGTCGATGACGTTTTGCCGGACACGTTCACCAAGGGGGGTGAATCCGTAGAGGCCACTCCCGAATTGTCTGACCAACCCCGCACGAAATACCCGCTGGATGGCATCGTTTTCGTGCTTGCCGGTCTCCCGACTCGTAAATAGCGTCGTCTCGCTCCGTCGCATCTACCCCTTCTAATAGGACTTCCCTATTGCATGTTGCGCTCGACGGCCAGGTCACAGATATCACTGCCCAATGACATCTAACACACGTACGACGTTGTCACCGCGGTAACGACCCGCAATCGGTTGGGTCCGTGTGTATATACCAGACCGAAGCCAGTTCCGCTGTGCGCTGAGCATCGCCGCGGCGCGGCGAGCGGTCGTGTGACACATCGCGTTGCGGGTCGTTCCGTGTCACCAGTTCGCCACTCTCGAGGTAGCTGCGAGTCCACATCTTCCCAGAGCTTTTTTCCGCTCAGGCGGAACAATCCAGATATGCGCGTCCACCGTGGTCGGGCTGAGACGCCGGCGGCCGACAGGGACGTAACTGAGGAGCTGGTCACAACCGCGGCTGAGAGCCGAGAACCGGCGCTGCGTGTCTGGCAGCCACACCGACGGGTCGCGTTCGGTCGGCGTGACACCACACGAGAGGGATATGAACGGGCACGCACTGTTGCCCTCGACCGCGGGTATGCGGTGTCAGAGCGGCGCGTCGGTGGGCACGCTGTTGCGTTTACCGGTGACACCGTCGCGTTCGTCCACATAGTACCGATCGACGGGCCCCGGACAGGGATGCAGACGCGCTACGACAAGACAGTCAGTGCACTTTCGAGTGCACTTGCCGAACTCGGTGTTCCAACAGTCGTCGGTGAGCCAGACAACGCGTTCTGTCCCGGCACACAGTCGCTGTCAGCTGACGGCAAGATCGTAGGGGTTGCCCAGCGCGTCCGTCAGGAGGTTGCCAGCGTTGCCGGAATTGTGATCGTCCGCGATGCTCCTGCCGTCCGAGCGGTACTCGAACCCGTCTACGATGCACTGGGTCTGCCGTTCGACCCCGAATCGGTTGGCAGTGTCGCGGATGCGGGCGAGACTGCAAGGCCGGAAACGGTCGCTCGAACCATCGAGGCGGCACTCGCCGACGAGGACTACACGGTCACGCGCGTATGATCACCGACCGCTGTGGAGTCGGGAGACTTAGGAATGCGGGGTGTAGATGTGACGTATGCTCATCCGGAATGCGACGCTCGCGGACGGTCGTGTGCGGGATGTCCGAACCGGCGGGGAACGGATCGCTGCCGTCGGGGAGGACCTCGGAGCCGACAGTGACGAACGGACCGTCGACGCGACCGGCAAGCGCCTCTTGCCCGGCATGATCGATGTCCACGTCCACTTCCGCCAACCCGGG
>JAQCMX010000092.1 GCA_028274885.1 Haloarculaceae archaeon | reverse complement strand
GTCAGCCTTGCCGGCGTAGATGGCGAAGCCGCGGGCGCCTTCCTCGCGGATCTGGCGGATGGCCTCCTGGCCGTTGACGAGGAACGATCGCCCTCCGGGGCTGTCGAGTTTGGCGCGGCCCTTGATGATGGGTGCTTTCCCCTCGTCATTCAGGGGCATGAGCCGCGGGACGTTGCCGAACTCATCGACGAACCGCTCTATGTACTCGCTGAGCATCCCGGCACGCTCGGCGTCGGTCACGTCCGAAACGTCGATTGGGTTCTCATGGTCGCCAGTCGTGTCGAATCGGTCGCTCCTGGTGGTATCGTCGCCCCCCGGCGTGCAGTCAGCGCAGATGTAGGCATTGCCGAAGCGCTCAAGTTCTCCGGTCGAGCCGCAGCGGAAGCACTCTGCCACGCCGGCCACCATTAGACACTCACCTCCGCAGACGTCGAGTTATCTATCGCGTCGTATGCTGCAAAAAACATATCGATGAAAGGAAGAGATCGGCCGCAGTCGGTTGGTTGAGACTGGGCATGACAACTTTTAGTAAAATGCCCGGGGAGGGCTCCGAACCCTCGATCTCCGCATGTCCCAGGTTCGAGGTGTGTACCTCTCGGGAACTGCCGGAATGTGCCGCGTTCGATGAAACCCTATGAGTGCGGCGCTATGTCCAGCTAAGCCACCCGGGCGCACTTGGTGATAACACAGTCGGTGGCTTTAGTGTTCCCATTCGGTGGCGCGCCGTTTCATTCGTCGTACGGTCGTTCGCGATTACTTTCGTGCTTCGATCAGATCACCCGTTGTCTTGCGGGTCGATAGTGGTCGCTGAGAGTCCTCCCCGCCGGGTTGTGGGAGGACAGTCCTTGGAGAGTCGGAACAGCCTCGGTTTCGTTACCGTGTCAAAAATTACCGCGGTAATCGTTACGTGACAGATCCCGTCGAACTGTCACGGCGAAGAGTCACGAAGACCGTATCAGGCAAACACGAGCGCGAGTCCGAAAACGACGAGCAGCCCGATAGCCAGCGCGATGAGGCCTGCGCCGACGTGCCGGGGTGTGAACGAACTCTGTGGGGCGGTGCTGCGCAGTGGGGGTTCGCGCGCTGGGGGCGTCGATTCCCCTGAATCTTCGGCGGAGTCGTCGCTGTCGTTGCTTTCCTCGGCCATACCCACCCTATACTGCCTCGCCACTTCGGTGTATCGGACATATCGCCGCCTGACACTGATTACTGCGAGTCTGTACCGCCGAAAAAACGCGACACGTGTGTTACGCGCCCCGACGCATCGAGATCTGCGGTACGGGTAGGAAAATAACCGCAGTAATCAGTATGCGTGTGGCGGTAACCGCCAAAGAGACACCAATGGAAAGCCATAGGTGAGCCACCGGCCTATCCTTTGGCACAACACTGACAGCCACACCATGACACTCACAAAGCGTATTATCCCTTGTATCGATGTGGATACCGACGAGAACGGCGACGCAGCAGTTTACACGGGCGTCAACTTCGAGAACCTGCAGTACACCGGTGATCCCGTGGAGATGGCAAAGCGGTACAACGAGGCCGGGGCAGACGAGTTCGTCTTCCTCGACATCACCGCCTCGGCGGAGGGCCGGGAGACGATGCTGGACACAGTGTCGGCGGTGGCGGACGAAGTGTTTATTCCTCTGACCGTTGGCGGAGGCCTGCGCACCCGCAGCGATATCAAAGAGACACTCCGGGCCGGTGCAGACAAGGTGTCGATCAACACGGGTGCGTTGGAGAATCCAGAGTTGATCGGGGAGGGTGCCGGTGCATTCGGTAACCAGTGTATTGTCATCTCCGTGGATGCTCGACGTCGGTTTGACGAAGCCGGCGAGTACTACTCACAGGTCGATGGCGAATCGTGCTGGTTCGAGTGTACGGTCAAGGGCGGTCGTAAGGGGACCGGCGTCGATGTCGTCGAGTGGGCTCGTGAGGCCGAGGACCGCGGCGCCGGTGAACTGTTCGTTAACTCGATCGACGCCGACGGGACAAAGGATGGCTACGACATCCCCTTGCTGTCGGCCGTCTGTGGCGCCGTCTCTACCCCGGTCATCGCTTCCTCTGGCTGTGGTGGTCCCGAACACATCCACGAGGTGTTCACCGATGCCAACGCCGACGCAGCACTCGCGGCGACGATCTTTCACTTCGACGAGCACTCGATTCAGGACACGAAGGAGTATCTCGACGAGCGTGGGATTCCAGTCCGGTTGTGAGCGGAGATGGACCCGCCGTGTGCGCGAGGAGGTAACGATCCACGTCGCCAACGTAACGATTCACGTCGCCGATTTGTAGGCTTCGCGGAAGCCGTCTGATTTCCCGAGGACCCTGTCAGCACCGGCTTCAAGTGCGTCGAGTGCATCGACGTTTTGCTCAGTTTTGATCGTGAGGATGGGTTCCGTTTGCCCGCCGGACTGCTCGGGATTTACGTCGTAGGTGGCGGCCGACACACCCTCGATTTCCAGTAGCGCGCCCTTCAAGACGTTCATGAAGGTGTGGTCCTCGCCCGCAATCTCGATAGAAAGCTCCGTCTGGGATTTGTCGATAACCCGCAGTTCCATACTCTCTTGTAGCATCTCTGTCGTATGTCAAACTTTCGACTTGCACCAGACGACAGCATGCGCGGGGAACTTTTTTTACAAAGCTACTTTATAGGGGGCCCAGAGAGCAGTATACTCAATTGGATCGGTCACCTACCGATCGGTATGGAGCAACTGGACATCTCCGGCGGGTTCGACGTCCACGACTATCGCCGCGGATTGAAACTTCTTCAGGAAAGTCGGGAAACAAAACAACTCGAAAACCGTGGAAACGAGTTTACCTGTCCGGCATGTGGCAAACGCTTCGACCGACTTTTTATCAGTGAAAAGCGAACGAACACGTTCGACGATCCCGGAACCCCCTTCTGCATCGCACGGACCGACACCAAACTCCTGGTTTTAACCCATTGATAGTGTTTGTTACGAGTCTTTACCGCTGTAGTGTGACAAGACACCGGTTACACGGCGTGAAACACCGATATTTGTGGCTTGGTTACGAAAGTTACCGCAACAAACACTATGAGACGGACTGCTGGCCGGATTTCACATGGTCGGTCAAACGTCAGACTTACCGCCGGCAGCGACGGAGTTTCGGCAATGGCAGTCCCGTGCGTGCAGGTACCCTCACAGGAGGGCGAGCGGACCAGACAGAGCCTGGCCGAGCGCGACGTGATCGACGAATCCCACGAAATCGTCCACGAAGGCGGGAGGCTCTATATTCCGGTCACCGACGAGACCGCGGTGTCTGCGGAGTACGATGTCGTCTATCGGGAGGTCCCCCGCCGCGAGACACAGACGATGCCGGCTGATCTCGTCGACTTTTCGCCCTCCTACGCGCGGCTTGGCGACATCGTCATTGTCGACGAGGACGACCCTGACAGAGCAAGCGAATTGGCCGGGGCCATCGTCGAGTCCGCGATCCCGACAAAGACGGTTCTCAACCGGGCCTCGAAGATCAGAGGGGAAACCCGTGTGCGCGACTGGGCGGTCTTGGCCGGCGAGGAGACGGAGACGGTCCACCGCGAGTACGGGTGGGAGTTCGCACTCGATCTGGAGAGGGTGTACTTTTCACCTCGACTGGCCACCGAACGTCACCGCGTGATCGAACAGGTCCAGAGGGGCGAACACGTCTTCGACATGTTTGCCGGTGTCGGCCCCTTTGCCGTCCCGATGGCCGGCCGCGGCGCGGCGGTCGTCGGGACCGACATCAACGAGACGGCGATCGAGTACATGTGCGAAAACGCCCGGCGAAACGGTGTGGCAGACGATGTGACGGCGATCCATGGAAACGTCCGAGAGATCGCCCCGGACTATACGGGGTGGGCCGACCGCATCGTGATGAATCTGCCACACTCTGCGGATGACTTTCTGTCGAGCGCGCTGACGATCGCTGGCAAGACGTGTACGATCCACTACTACGACATCACACACGAGAGCGACCGCTACGGTCCCGGCGAGCGCGCGATCCGGGAGGCCGCGGATGGGGTCTACGACGTGAGCGTGGAGACGAGACGGACCGTCCGCTCGTATGCTCCCCGGGAGTACAACGTGGTGTTAGACGTACGTCTCAGTCACAGGTAGCAACCCGATTCGCAATCCTTATTGGGTGTATCG
>JAQCMX010000078.1 GCA_028274885.1 Haloarculaceae archaeon | reverse complement strand
GGGGGGATCGACACTCCGGATGTCGGACAGTTCTGTCCTCGCTGACTGCGACTGAACGGGGACCTTCCGGACGTGTTCGCGGTACAAAAAAGGAAAGTCCACGCAGGCAAACCCAGTAGTATGGACAGATCGAACCCGAGTGTCTCGCCGGCCAGAGAGTTTGCGGTAGACACTGTTGCACCCCCGCCCTCGGAGACCGAGGTTGCGACCTTCGGGATGGGCTGTTTCTGGGGGCCGGACGCCCGTTTTGGCTCGACGGACGGTGTTGTGAGAACACGTGTCGGATACGCCGGCGGGACGGCGGTCGATCCCACCTATCACTCGCTCGGTGATCACACCGAGGTGGTTCAAATCGAGTACGACCCCGAACGGTGCTCCTACGCCGACCTGCTCGATGTCTTCTGGTCGAATCATGATCCGCGGTCGAACATAGCCAAAACACAGTATCGCAACGTCGTGCTCACAGCCAACGCCGACCAGCGCGAGAGTGCCGAGCGAACACGAAAACGGGTTGCGGATCGGCTCGGGGGAGCGGTGGCAACCGATATCGAACAGCTCGACCGGTTCTATCTCGCCGAAAACTACCACCAGAAATACGAACTGCGCTCGACGCCGGTCCTCGGTGACGAACTCACCGATATATATGACGAGACACTCGTCGACTCCACGGTCGCGGCTCGGCTCAACGGGTTCGTGGCTGGCCACGGTGACGAGCAACAGCGCCGAGAGTTGTTAGCTTCGTTGGACCTTCCCCCGACGGTCCTCTCCGAAATCCGTCGACGGGTGTAACCGAAAAGGGCCACAATCCTGGTCATAGGTCGTGTGTGAACTACCCCTGCCTACTCGCCGCCGTTGGCGGCTCCTTGAGGCAGGGGCTTCCTGGTTCCACGACGCGCTTTGCAGGAACAGCCGCAGTCCCCGCAGGGAGCGCAGTCTCCACAGGCAGGACAGGAACGTTCATGTACCCAGATCGGTTTGTCTGTTTTGACCCCACATGACGCACATTCCTTGGTCGTGTCTTCTGGGTCAAGTACGACAGCGAACACCCGGCTTGGCCCTGCACTTTTCTAGATGTGGGACAGAGCGGTCGGGGCCACCCCCGTAGATGGTTGTTCTGTACAGGCCCGCGAGACCTGTTTTACTGTATTTCCCAGACCCGCCACTGCCCAGCTGACGGTCGGAGTTCGATCTCGCGTATGCTTGTATCGCCATCGGCCCTCACTTCCGCCTCGACGATAACCCGCCTATTGGTCGTTTCGAGTACGGATGTGCGTTCGACGCCGGGTTCTGTGTCTTCGAAGACCTGGTAATCCTCCTCCGTGAGCGACTCCAGTCCGGTCCGCTCGGGTCCGTCGGGGTGTGTCAAATAGACGACAGCTTCCCGGCGGGCGTCGTCGAGCGCGTCATAGAAGGCCACGACGGTCCGGGATGGATCGCCGTCCACGTTATCACCCGAACTGTCTGTCCCGTCCTCTTAGCCGGTCTCGCCTGCTTCACCCCAAATTTTCCAGGTCCCATCATCCGGTCGGAGCTCGAGTCGCGAGGTCTGGGTCTGTTCCTCGCCGCCGAACACCGTCGTAACTGTCGTCTCGACGACGGCACGATCCTGGTCCTGGCTGACGACCGTGGCTTCCTCGACGCGTATCTGTATCTGCTCTGCCAGTTCTCTGTCCTGTTCTCCGATATCGAGTTCCTCCTGTGCCTCTGCACTGTCCGGATGTAGCGCCTCTGCTGCGCGTTCGAAGTCCCCGTTGTTGATGGCCCGGTAGTACGCCACCACGGTATCGGCCGGGGCCCCGCCTGCGACTGGCTGCTCATCGTCCTGCTTTTGCTCCTGGTCCTGTTCCTGGTCCCCACCGGCGTCGCCGGTCTCGCCTGCTTCACCCCAAATCTTCCAGGTCCCATCATCCGGTCGGAGCTCGAGTCGCGAGGTCTGGGTCTGTTCCTCGCCGCCGAACGTCGTCGTGACCCTGGCCTCAACGACAGCGCGACCCTGGTCCTGGCTGACGACCGTCGTTTCTTGGACGATTATCGCTGCTTGTTCGAACATCTCCAGGCCCTCCTGTTCAAGATTCTCGAGTTCCTCCTGTGCCGCCGAACTGTCCGGATGGCTAATCTCCGCGATCCGGTCCAGATTCCCCTGGTTGATCGCCTGAAAGTAAGCAACCACCGTGTCGGTCGGATCGCCGCCGGAACCCGATCCACTGGCAGCCCCGGATTCGCTCGTTTCGCTTTGCTCTCCGTCTTCGTCCCCGGATGTCTCCGTGTCGTTCCCGCTGGTCGGGTCGAGTGTTTGGTCGTCGCTGTCGCCTGTCAGCTCTGAGCAACCGGCAAAGGTCGTGATACCCCCGATCGCGACCAAGCACTCCCGTCGGTTCACATAGTATGTATGCTGGTACTGATAAATAGTACTGTTGATTGGGACAACGAGAGGATCGTAAGATTACCAGAAGTTCTATACTTGCCGTGATAGCAGCCGGAAACACTTATTCGGATCTGAACCAACGTCTCAGTATGAAACGGGTACGATTCAGAGATCCGTCGGGAACGGTTCGCTCCGGGACGTGGCTTGAGGAGGACGGTACGCCGGCAGATACCGAAACTGCGGGAACGGGAGGGACAATTCGCTTTGGAGCCCGGAGCTACGATCCGGACGCGGTGGATATACTCGCCCCTTGCGAGCCCTCGAAGATCGTCTGTGTCGGGCTGAACTACGCCGATCACGCGGATGAACAGGACTCAGAGGTCCCGGACCGGCCGCTTTTGTTCCTGAAACCCCCAAACACTGTTGCGTCACACCACAGTAACATTCGCCTGCCGGCCGGCAAGGAGCGAATCGACTACGAGGCGGAACTGGGTGTCGTTGTCGACTCCCAGTGCAGAAATGTCGACGAAAGCGACGCGATGGACATCGTTGCGGGGTATACCTGTCTGGTCGATCTGTCGAACCGGGACGATCAGAACCGTGAGCAAAACTGGGTGCGCGGCAAGGCGTTCGACAATGCCGCGCCGATAGGTCCAGTCGTCGCAAGCCCGGAACACGTCCCGGACGACGCCGCCGTCGAACTTCGGGTCAACGGTGAACTTCGCCAGTCCTCGACGCGTGAGCAACTCATCTTTCCGATTTCGGAACTGATCGCCGAGATTACGACCTACCTGACGCTGGAACCTGGCGACGTGATCGCGACCGGGACACCACAGGGGGTAGGACCGCTTTTCGACGGCGACGAGGTGGACGTTTCCATTGAGGGGGTCGGCAAACTGCGTCACACAGTCTCGATTCCCTGATAGTGCAGTTTGGCCGTAACCTGCCTACCGGTGGTATTCGTGGGGCCCCAGGAGCCGGCACACCCTTGCTAACACCCCCAAAACACACTACTCCGATACCTCGTTCCACGTTTCGACGTGTCCGGAGCGAATATCCTCGACACACCCCTCGCAATCGGGGTGATCGGCCTCGTAGCAGGCGGGACGACCCGCCGCGTCCAGTTTGACGGCTCTTCGGTCGGCGTGGCGTCGGCACACGAGCCGCGCACGGCCCGCCTTGTCGGTCGGCAGGTCGGCGATTGCGTCGCTTCTTCCCTCGGTATAGGCCCGTTTGACCTCCTCGTATTGACGACCGGCGTCGCGTAGCTTTGTCCGCACGAATCTGGCCAACCGGTCCGAATCCGTCATTGCCACGCCGTAGGGCTGGCAGCCACAAAGGTTCGTCGCCACTGGCAGGACATCCTCCGGCCTAATCACTTTCACCCCGGCTACCGAAGTTTAAATACCGGCAGGAGCCAAATATCGTATGTCTCTCACAGCAAACAACGCGGAGACAGTGAGCACACGATGAGCGACACAGATTTGCGTACGCATGCCGAAGACGTGCACGAACAGTTCTCAGACACACTCGATGTTACCGTTCAAGAGGTCGAAGAGCGTCTCGATACGCTCGTCAACGAGTACAAGGTCCCCACGAGCGAGGCACGCAGAAGCGTCGTCAACACGTACCTCGACGAGGCCGGGATGGATCGGGACGACATCGGGGGCGGTGGTAACGAGCGCAGACAGGTACACGAAGTCGACTCCCCTGAGGAGTGGATCGACCTGAAAGCCAAGGTCGTAGACCTCTGGGACGCCCAGAGCGACGCGGTGGCACAGGTCGGTCTGCTCGGTGACGAGACCGGAACGATCAAGTTCACCAAGTGGTCGAAATCCGATCTGCAGTCCCTCGAAGAGGATGCAGTCTACGACCTGCGAAACGTGGTCACCGACGAGTACCAGGGACGGTACTCGGTCAAACTCAACCGAACGACTGCAATCGAACGGCTTGACGAGGATATTGACGTCGGTGATGACGCCGCCGAGGTAGACGGTGCACTCGTCGACATTCAGTCCGGATCGGGGCTCGTCAAGCGCTGTCCCGAGGAAGACTGCACGCGAGTCCTGCAGAACGGTCGGTGTTCCGAGCACGGCGAGGTCGATGGTGAGTTCGATCTGCGCATCAAGGCTGTTCTTGATGACGGCCGCGAGGTCAACGAGGTGATCTTCGACAGAGAGACCACCGAGGAGTTGACCGGAATCACCCTCGAAGGCGCCCAAGAGATGGCCAAGGACGCACTCGATACGTCAGTCGTAGGGGATGAGATTCGCGAGAAAACACTCGGGAAGTACTACCGAGTCGTCGGTCCAACCTTCGGCCGATACGTTCTGGCCGACGCATTCGAGCAACTAAACGAGCCAGCGGATCCCGAGGAGACACTCATCAAAGCGAGGTCGATATAGATGGCGAGTACACCCACCCGCGAAGTCGCCAAACGCGTCTTCGCACGAGAGTTCAACGACGCTGTACACACGTTCAAGGAGAGTGACGATGACCGAGCGCCCGTCTATGTCCTCTTTCCTACAGGCCAGCGGGCAAACCGCGTGTTCCTCGTCGGCACGCTCACCGAAACCGAAGACGTCGGCGAAGAGTCGGAGTACTGGCAGGGTCGTATTGTCGACCCAAACGGTGACACGTTTTTCACCTACGCCGGACAGTACCAGCCCGACGCGGCGTCGATGCTGCGGGAACTCGAACCCCCGGCGTACGTCGCCGTCGTCGGCAAACCACGAACGTACGAGACAGAGGAAGGTGAAATGAACGTCTCGGTCCGCCCCGAGTCTATCTCCACCGTCGACGAAGCGACCCGGGACCGGTGGTTGGTCGAGACCGCCGAACGAACCCTCGACCGGATCGTGGACTTCCAGGCGGGGACAGCCAACGAGTACGTCCAGATGGCCCGCGAGGAGTACGATTTGCCCGTTGAAAACTACCGCAAGGCAGCGGTAGCAGCACTCGAAAGTCTGGAAGACGAACAGGCCCGAGCCAGCGCGGATCGATAACAAGGAATACAGTGTCACTTGTCTTTTATCCGGAAAACGCTGGCAACCGCTTAAAACCACACCGGGACCCCGATGGACACAGAACTGAGGGCGGTGGGCGTCTGACAAACGATTAAATACCTGGGCGCATCATATAAACGATAGGCATGGGCAATAAAAACAAGACGATCTCCTTTCGCGTGAGCCAGAAAAAGTTCGAAACCCTGCGCGACATCGCAGGGGAGCGTGACATCTCGTTGTCTGCCGTCTTTCGGGACTACGTGGACATGCTCGTTGCCCACGACGGCCAGATCGAAGTCGTCCCGGAACACGAAGTCGACGAATCGTCGTCAGAGTCGACCGGAACGGAAAGTTTCCCCCCAAAGATCGAAGTTCCAAAGAGTTTCGTCCGGGAACACGAGCGACTCGAACTCGAGGCAGAACACCTGCGGGAACAACTCAAGGAACATAAACGCTACGTGACAAGGCTCCGACAGGAACTCGACGGGACCGATCAGGAGGATATCGTCCAGCTCGAGGATCTCGACCGGCAAGGCGAAGAGGGCTCCCCGTACCGGATCGGAAACAGCTTCGAGGATTCGTCCCTGTAGGTTACTCGCTCAGTCCCAGAACGACCGCGTCCGCGCGTACTCCCGTTCTCTGGAGAGGATATCACGATAGAAGTCGTCCTCGTCGTCACGGAGTTTGTTAATAATTCGTGCAGCGTTTTCCGGTCCGACCCCGCGTGCTGCGAGTGCGACGACAGCCTGTTTGCCGTGGCTCTGGACCAGACTGGCAGACCGGTAGGCCCGTTCGGTGCGTGTCTCCTGCTCGTCGTCCTTCTCTTGGGCACGAACCGCGACGACTGTCTCCTCGTCCCACGGATTCAACGCAGCGATTCGGGTCGACCCACACTCGGGACACTCCGGCTGGTCGCGAACGCGGCGAACCTCCTCTGTCCGTTTCCAGTCCGTACAGTGCAGACAGAACAGAATGACACGATCGGTCCGGATGCGTTCTTTGACCGTGTTTATGACGCTTGCGTCTGCGTTTTCCGGCGTGAGCAGCTCTGTCCCGGAGCTACGGCCACCCGTCCCGATCGGCGTGTGCTCGCCGGTTGTCTCCAGTTCGATCCCCCCGGACTGTACGCTTTCGAGCAGGGCACACGCCCCTTCCACGTCGAGTTCCTCGTGGAGTAGTTCTCTGACCGCTTCCGCGTACACCGGTGTTCCTTCGAGGGCATCAAGGAGACGGCCCCTGCCGAATCTGGTTCCACCCGATCCGCGCCAGCGCTTGAGTACGCCGAACGTGGTGGCGATCTGTGCAAGCTTGAACTTCAGCGCGTCGGCGTTTTTGAGGCTGAGTTCGATAATTCCGCGGAGGTGATCGGGGTCGGTCTCGCGGAGCATGTTCGCAACCTCCGTCGCGGAGACCCCACGTGGCACGTCGAGTTCGATCCGATACGGGTCAGTTTCCATGCCGACACTCGACCCGGTCTGCTGGCCCAAAAGCGCAGCCAGTGCCCGCCCGATCGTTTCGTTGATCTTGTGACCAAAGCAGGCGTTGACCACGACTGTGCCGTCCCCCCATTCGACCACGATCCGTTCTGCTGTCCCGAGCGGTTGTTCGTCTTCGATCTGGGAGGCGAGTCGGTCCAGCCCTGTCTCGACGGTCCGGGTCGCCACGTCGAACCGGGACTGCACGTCGCGTGCGACCGCGTCGATGTCGGCGCCCTGTGCCAGTTGCGTTCCGGCCACCTCACGGAGTTCGCCGACATCCTGTGCCACAGTCTGTGGGACTGGAATCTCCTGTCCGCTCCAGGACGGAACCTCGCCGGCGGGGTCTTCGATCGGGGAAACGGTAACAACCTCCTGCTCGTCGTCGATCTCTGTGATTCGCCACATTTCGCCACCCTGGATGAACACCTCCCCCGGGGCTGCGAAGTTGACGACGAACCCCTCGTCGAGGGTGCCCACACGCGAACCGCTGGCGACATCCTCGACGTCGTAGGTGGCCTCGTCGGGGATCATCGAGAGATTCCGATAAAAGTACTGCCAGGTGCCGCGGCGTTTCTCCAGTCGGTCGTCCTCCTCGTCGAGCCAGACGACGCTGTTGTCTGCGAGTTCCCGGACGACTTCCTTGAACTGCCCTTCGGTGACCTTCCGGAACGGGTACGCTCGCGTGATTATTTCGTATGCCCGCATCGCACCGATATCACCACATCCCATCACGAGTCCCGCGATCTGGTTGGCGACGGTATCGAGACTCCCCTCGTGGATCGAAGCGGGTTCGACAGCCCCTCGGCGGGCGCGCCTTGCGATCACCATCGACTCGAGCACGTCGTCAGGGTGGCTGGTAACGATCGTTCCTGCAGAGACGCTGTCCTCGCGGTGACCCGCCCGCCCGACCCGTTGAAGCAGGCGGGCCACCTGTCGAGGGCTGTTGTACTGGACCACGTGGTCGACCTGGCCGACATCGATGCCCAGTTCCATCGAGGAGGTACACAGCAACGCATCGAGCTGTCCGGATTTGAACTGCGATTCGACGGCGATTCGGGACTCCCTGGCAAGCGAGCCGTGGTGGATACCCACCTCGGTGCCGTACTCCTTGAGCCGCGAGCCAAGCGCCTCGGCCGTCTGACGGGTGTTGACAAACACGAGCGTGGCCTCGTTGTGTGTAACAATCCCGTCGATGGCACGGATATGGCTCGCAATCTCGGGGTCGGTGACCAGTTCCCGGGCAAGCCGTTCGTCGTCGTCGGTCACAGTCGGACAGACGATGTCGACCGCGAGACTGCTTCCGACATCGATCTCGACGGTCAGACAGTCACGACCACCCGTGAGCAGTCGACCGACCTCACCGGGGTCGTTGACCGTCGCGGAGAGGCCGATCCGCTGGAGAGGGCCGGCAAGTGTCCGCAGTCGCTCGAGGGCAATCGACAGCTGTGCACCCCGTTTCGAGACGGCGAGTTCGTGAATCTCGTCGACAACCACGTGTTCGACAGATTCCAGCGCGCGTCGGAGCTTTTTGCCTGTCAGCATCGCCTGGAGTGTCTCCGGCGTCGTGACGAGTACATCCGGGGGGTTCTCCGCTTGCTTCTGGCGCTGGTAGTCGGTGGTGTCGCCGTGACGAACATCGATCGAGAGATCGAGCACCTCCCCCCACCACTCCAGACGCTCGCGCATGTCGCGGTTGAGGGCCCGAAGTGGGGTGATATAAAGGGCCCCGAGTCCGAACCGCTCCTCACCGGCGAGGGCGTCGAACACCGGCAGCATCGCCGTCTCGGTTTTTCCACTTCCGGTCGGGGCGACAACGAGTACGTTCCGGCCGGCGGTCAGCGGGCCGAGTGCACGCCGCTGTGGGTCAGTCGGGGCGTCCCAGCCGCGGGCCGAGAGCGCATCACGGACACGGTCTCCAAGTGTTGTAAATGCCCCGGAGCCGCGGAAACCTCCCTCCGTCATCATAGGTGATTAGGGATTTATATGATTAAATACGTCGACTCCTCCTGTTGGCCGTATCAGGCGGTGACTGTTCTGTCATCCATCGGGTGTCTGCTCCCGCTCCTACGGGCGGACTCACAGGCCGGGGACAGCACGTACAGCTGTAAGGGCTGTTTCGCCGGTTTCACAGCGGATTCTCGGGGGATCTCTGGCGCTGGCTGTTCCGGTGAACGATCCCCTGCATATCGGCGGTCTCGCGAACAAACTCCCGGAATGCGTCACCGGTCTCACCGTCCTCCAAGACAATCGGCTTGCCGTCGTCCCCGCCCTGGCGAATCGCGGGGTCGATCGGAATCGTCCCGAGGTAGGGGAGTTCGACGTCCTCCGCGAGTTGCCTGCCGCCACCCTCACCGAAGATCGGATGGGTACTCCCACAGTCGGGACAGTGAAAGGTGGACATGTTCTCGACGATACCCAGAACGGGTGTGTCGTGTTCGCCAAACATCTTGAGTCCCTTCCGTGCGTCGTCGAGCGCGACATCCTGGGGCGTCGTCACGATGACCGCTCCCGCAACAGGGACGCTCTGGAGCAAGGAGAGCTGTGTGTCTCCGGTTCCGGGCGGGAGGTCGATAATCATGTAATCGAGGTATCCCCAGTCGACGTCCTCCCAGAGCTGGGTGAGAACGTTGTGCACCATCGGTCCCCGGAAGATGACAGGATCGTCCTCGCCGAGCATGAAGTCCATACTCATCAACTTCATACCGTGTTCCTCCGGGGGGATGATCTCCTCCTCCGCGGTCGCGGAGGGCCGTTCGTCGGCGTCGATCATCCGCGGGACGTTGGGCCCGTAGATGTCCGCATCGAAGAGCCCGACCCTGGCACCGAGATCCGAGAGCCCTGCGGCGAGGTTCACGGCAACAGTGCTCTTTCCGACGCCGCCTTTGCCCGAGGCCACCGCGATGATGTTCTGGACGTTCGGGAGAATGAGATCGTCCGGATCGAGACCCCGGTCGATGCTCGCCGAGAGATCAAGCTCGTACCCCCCGAGTTCGAGAACGTCCCGTGTTTCCGCTGCGATTGCCGTCTCCGTAGGCGAAAACGGTGCCCCAAGCGCGAGGTCGATCGCGACGACCTCCTGGTCGTGGTCGATCTCGATCTCGTTGAGGAGGTTCAGCGAGACGAGGTCGTCACCGAGATCCGGATCCTCAACCGACCGCAACTGCTCCCGTACCGAGTGTTCGTCCGGCGTGTCCATACCGTACTGTCGGGCGGTTCGAGCGAAAAGGGTTGTGGACCGGCGGAAGGGTGGTGCCACCTACGTCAGCGAAGGAGTCCCGCCGTTCACCGCGGGGCAGGTGACGAGCTCCCGGTATCGATTCGTTGTATTTAAATAGGCACACCGTAGAGATAAGGGTAGAATCGTGCAGGGGTGCGAGCCCCGAGTCCGCGGAAGTGGGCGCAAGTACTAAAACAGCATGTTACCACAGTCTGTGGTAGCGAACACAGCGCGTGTCGTGGTAGCCAAGCGGCCCAAGGCGCATGGTTGCTAACCATGTGGCGTACTGCCTCCGGGGTTCGAATCCCCGCCACGACGTGCACAACACGACCCACCTATGAGTGCAGAACAACCAGACAACGCGGACGAAGATGCGGACGACGAGGACATCCGCTATTTCGTCCGTATTGGACAGACCGACCTCGACGGCACGAAGTCAGTCGAGCGGTCGCTCACAGAGTTGAGTGGTATCGGCCGTCGCGCGGCCCGCATTATCGCCGAACAGGCAGGCGTCGACCGCACTGAAACCTTCGGTGCGCTCGATGACGACGAAATCGAGACGGTTGTCGAATACGTCGAGCGGTTCGCCGACGAGGTCCCTGAGTGGCTGGCGAACCACCGAAACGACTTCTTTGCCGGCGAGACCACCCACGAGATCGGCAACGACCTCGAGTTGACGCGTCGACAGGACATCAACCGGATGAAGATGATCGACTCCTACAAAGGGGTCAGACACAAGGACGGCCAGAAGGTGCGCGGACAGCGAACCAAATCCACCGGGCGGACCGAAGGAACGATCGGCGTGAACGTCGAGGCTATCAAAGAGGAGGCTGCCGAGGAAGCGGCGGAGGACGAGTAATAATGGCACTCGGTAGCAACACCAAATCCTACGAGACCCCGAACCACCCCTATCAGGGGGAGCGTATCGCCGAGGAGACGGGCCTGACCGGAAAGTACGGCCTGTCGAACAAACAGGAGCTTTGGCGGGCACAGTCCAAACTTCGGCAGTACCGCCGCGAGGCGCGACGCCTGCTCAGCCAGGCCGCGAGTGTCGGGCAAGAGGCAAGCGGCGAAGAGTTTCTCGCCCGTCTCAAACGACTGGGCATTCTCGGCGGGGAAGACGCACTCGACGACGTGCTGGCACTCGAGGTGACAGATATCCTCGAACGGCGACTGCAGACGGTCGTCTACCGCAAGGGATACGCGAACACGCCAGAACAGGCCCGACAGTTCATCAGTCACGGCCACATCGTCGTCGGGGACAGTCGCGTTCGGATCCCCTCCTACAGGGTCGAGACCGCCGAGGAGGACACCATCGGCTTCGACAGCGCGTCGCCGCTGACTGACGAACTCCACCCGGAACGAGCGGAGGATCAATAACATGGCAGACGACAACAGATGGGGCATCGCCCACGTGCACGCATCGTTTAACAACACAATAATTACCATCACCGACCAGACCGGCGCAGAGACGCTCGCAAAAAGCAGCGGCGGGACGGTCGTCAAGCAGAACCGCGACGAGGCCTCGCCGTACGCCGCGATGCAGATGGCAGAGGTTGTCGCCGAGCAGGTCCAAGAACAGGGGATCGATGGCGTCCACGTGCGCGTTCGTGGTCCCGGCGGTAATCAGCAACAAAACCCCGGGCCGGGCGCACAGGCGACAATCCGGGCGCTTGCCCGGGCCGGCCTGGAGATCGGACGCATCGAGGACGTCACACCGACACCCCACGACGGGACCCGCGCGCCCAAGAACTCGGGCTTTTAATCATGGCTGAGTACGAGGTCCAGTTCGTCGAGCGCCAGGACCGACGCGCGCGGTTTGTCGTGCGTCCGGTCACGCCTGCATTCGCGAACGGGCTCCGGCGCGCAATGATCGCGGACGTTCCGACGTTCAGTATCGACACTGTCCGTGTCATCGAGAACTCGAGTGTCATGTTCGACGAGCAGATCGGCCTTCGACTCGGGCTGATCCCACTGACCACCCCCGTCGGGGAGTTCGAGCAGGGCGAGGAAGTGACCCTTTCGCTCGACGTCCAGGGACCATCCAGGGAGGATCCCCTGGAGACAGAGACGGCCTACTCGGGGGATCTCGTCTCCAGCGACGGGATGGTCCAGCCCGCAGACAAGAACATTCCAATAATCGATCTCAAGGAGGAGCAACGCCTCGAGGTCGAGGCCGACGCCGTACTGGACGTGGGTCGTGAACACGCGAAACACCAGGGTGGCGTCGCGGTCGGGTACCGTCACCTCCAGCGCGTGTCGGTAGTCGGTGAGACAGGGGAGTTCGAGGACGAAGAACCACAGATTCTCCGGGGCGTCATCGAAGAGCAAGCCGCCGAGCACGCCGTCGAGATTGACGGCTACGAACCGAAAAACGGTACACTGGTCCCGACTGACGCCTTCGGCAACGACCTCACCGAGCGCTACCCCGGCAAAGAACTCGAGGTGCACGATGTCGAGGACGCGTTTGTCTTCGACGTCGAGACAGACGGGTCGATGACGGCCGACGATCTGGTGTTGGCGGCGGCAGCAAGCATCGAGGACCGCGCAGAGACGCTCAAACAGATGATACAACTATGAACGGACAGTCCCCCGAGTTCAGCAAAGTTACACGCGGGTCCCCTTCGACGCCGGAGAGCGGCGTCCCCTGTGGGACCGAAAGGAGTTTGAGGGGACATCAAGTACGAACAGATGCGAGCAGGGATAGCCAAGTCAGGCCAACGGCGCAGCGTTCAGGGCGCTGTCCCGTAGGGGTCCGCAGGTTCAAATCCTGCTCCCTGCACTTTTTAGGAGGTAGGTTATGAGCAAGACGAACCCGAGACTCAACAGTCTCATCGCCGACCTGAAGTCGGCTGCCCGGAGTTCCGACGGTGACGTCTGGAGTGACGTCGCCGAACGACTCGAGAAACCCCGGAGCACGCACGCCGAGGTCAACCTCGGGCGGATCGAACGGTATGCCCGGGAGAACGAAACGGTCGTCGTGCCCGGAAAGGTTCTTGGCAGTGGCGTCCTCCGGAAGGAGGTTACCGTCGCGGCAGTGGACTTTTCGGGTACCGCGGAGACCAAAATCGAACAGGTCGGCGAAACCATGAATCTCGAACAGGCAGTCAAACAAAACGAGGACGGCGCAGACGTACGGGTGATCCGATGAGTGCCGCGGAGTTCGACGCAGATGTCGTGGTCGACGCCCGGGACTGTATCCTCGGCCGGGTTGCCTCACAGGTCGCCGAACGCGCCCTGGCGGACGAGCGGATCGCGGTCGTCAACGCCGAACGGTCGGTCATCACCGGCCGCGAGGAACAGATCACCGAGAAGTTCCGAAGGCGGCGCGAGCAGGGCTCGGATCAGGGACCCCAGTATCCCAAACGACCCGACCGCATCTTCAAGCGGTCGATCCGTGGTATGCTGCCCCACAAGCGACCACGGGGACGGGACGCCTACGAGAACATCCGCGTCTATGTCGGGAATCCGTACGACGAAGCGACCACAGAACGGCTCGAAGACACGTCCTTGGATCGGCTTTCGAAGATCAAATTCGTCTCGCTGGGAGACGTGAGTGAATCACTCGGAGCGAACATCACATGGTAACGAACACATCAGGCAAAAAGAAGACGGCCATCGCGCGAGCGACCATCCGGGAAGGGACGGGAAAGGTCCGGATCAACTCCCGGCCGGTCGAACTGTTCGACCCGGAATCGGCACAGTTGAAGATCCTCGAACCGTTTCGAGTCACCGACGAAACGCTTCGAGACGACGTGGACATCGACGTGACAATCGAGGGCGGCGGCGTGATGGGACAGGCCGACGCGGCCCGGACAGCCGTCGCACGTGGACTCGTGCAGTACACCAACGATGCGGAGTTACGCGATGCCTATATGGAGTTCGACCGGTCGCTGCTGGTCAACGACGTCCGCCAGAGCGAGGCGAAAAAGTGGGGCGGTCCCGGTGCGCGGGCACGCTACCAGAAATCCTACAGGTGATCGTCTATGATGGTACCAGTCCGCTGTTTCACCTGCGGCAAGGTCGTCGGCGAGCACTGGGAGGAGTTCAAAGCCCGGACCCGCGAGGCGGACAATCCGGAAGACCCCTCCGAGGTGCTCGACGACCTCGGGGTCGACCGACACTGCTGTCGACGGATGCTCGTCTCGCACAAGGATCTGGTCGACATCGTCGCACCCTACCAATAATGCCGGGAGAGAACCGCTACGAGAAAGCCCGGATAATCGGCGCACGAGCGCTCCAGGTGGCCTACGGGGCGCCGGTGCTCATCGATACGGAACAGACCGAGCCCATCCTCATCGCCGCCGAAGAGTACGACGCTGGGGTACTGCCTTTCACCGTCCGCCGGGGTGAGGCCGAACGATGATCAGACGGGGTGACTGCGGGTGACGCTGATAACGGATGTCCGCCTCCGACGAGTGCTCGATTCGCGTGGCAAGCCGACGGTAGAGGCCGACATCCGGACCGAGAGTGGTGGCTTCGGCCGGGCCAAGGCACCGTCGGGAGCAAGCACCGGCGAACACGAGGCCGTCGAGTTGCCCGCCAGTGAAGCCATCGCAAGCGCACGTGAACAGGTGATCCCGCGCCTGGTCGGGGAGGTTTACGCGGGCAATCAACGCGACGTGGACGCCGCCCTACACGCCGCCGACGGGACTGAGAACTTCTCCGAGATCGGCGCAAACAGTGCCGTCGCGATCTCGATGGCCGCTGCGAAAGCAGCAGCAGACGTTCTCGGAGCGCCGTTGTTCCAGCATCTGGGTGGCACCTTCCGGGGCGACTCCACCCCGATTCCGCTGGCGAACGTCCTTGGTGGCGGGGAACACGCGGCGGACGCAACGCACATCCAGGAGTTCCTCGCGGCCCCGGTGGGCGCACCTTCGGTCGAGGACGCGGTCTTCGCCAACGCGGCTGTACACGCCGCAGTCGGGGACCTGCTGGCCGAGCGTGGTGTTGCCTGTGGAACCGGTGACGAGGGGGCCTGGGCGCCGTCGATCGAGGACGGCACGGCTTTCGAGGTCGTCGACACGGCCATCGCCACAGTCGAGGAGGAAGTCGGCTTCACGATCCGCCTCGGACTCGACGTGGCCGGTGCGGAACTGTACGATCCCGAGGCGGGCGTCTACCAGTACGGGAACCAGACCAGGACGCCGCGCGAACAGATCGACTACATCGCGGAACTCGTTGCGGACTACGATCCCGTATACGTCGAGGATCCCCTCGACGAGAACGATTTCGCGGGGTTCGCGGAACTAACTGACCGCGTCGGGCGGCGGGCCTTCGACGGCGGTGACGAGACACTGATCTGCGGGGACGATCTGTTCGTGACAAATGTTGCCCGCCTGAACGATGGCATCGAACAGGGGGCAGCCAATGCAATCCTGGTCAAACCCAACCAGATCGGAACGTTGACCGACGCAGTGCAGGCGGTCGAGCGAGCGGTCGAACACGGCTATGCACCGGTCATCTCCCACCGAAGTGGGGAGACAGAAGATACCACAATCGCCCACCTTGCTGTCGGTACCGACGCCCCGTTTATCAAGACGGGGGCGGTCGGCGGCGAGCGAACGGCGAAACTGAACGAACTCATCCGGATAGAGCAAAACGCATGAGCGGAAACGACAACGAAGGTCTCGATGCGTCCGAGTCGGATGTCGACCCAGCCGGCGATACCGCTGTGGTCGCCGACGACCCGGACAGCGAGGCTGAAGCGACCGAGGAATCGACCGCCGAAACCGACCAGGCAGAGGCAGAACCAACGGCCGAGGAGCACTCACAGGGGGAGGACACACCCCAGTTAGACGAGGATGTCATGTCCGACGAGGAGGCGGACCTCCTCATTCCAGTCGAGGATTATCTCGGTGCCGGGGTCCACATCGGAACGCAACAGAAAACCAAGGACATGGAACGGTTCATCCATCGCGTCCGCACGGACGGGCTGTACGTACTCGACGTGTCGACGACTGACAGCCGTATTCGCACGGCCGCCAGTTTCCTCGCGAACTACGATCCCGAACAGATGCTGGTCGCCTCCTCCCGACAGTACGGACGGTTCCCGGCACAGCGGTTCGCCGACGCCGTGGGCGCTCGCGCTCGGACGGGCCGGTTTATCCCCGGCACGCTCACGAACCCCAAATACGAGGGGTATATCGAACCGGACGTCGTGGTCGTTACTGATCCGATCGGTGACTCCCAGGCGGTCAAGGAAGCGATCACGGTCGGCATCCCGGTAATCGCGATGTGTGACTCCAACAACACGACGGGCAACGTCGATCTCGTCGTCCCGACAAACAACAAGGGTCGCAAGGCACTGTCGGTCGTCTACTGGCTGCTGGCAAACGAGACCCTCGACCGGCGCGGCGCCGAACCGACGTACGCGCTCGAGGATTTCGAGACTGACATCTGAGCGTCGGGTCGCGGGTCAGACGGGCGCGCGATCACCACGACCGGTCTGATCGAGTGCCTGGTGGCATTTTGCCTCCACAGAGCAGGGAAACCGACATGTAAAACTCGCTCGGGGGCAGACAGGAACGTATGACAACCTCAAGCGCTCCGGGGAAGGTCTACCTTTTTGGTGAGCACGCGGTCGTTTACGGGGAACCCGCGGTTCCGTGTGCGATCGAGTTGCGCGCCAGCGTCACGGCCACGCGACGCGATTCGGGACTGCGGGTCCGTGCCGGCGATCTGACCCTCGATGGCTTCACCGTCGAATACGATAGCGAAGCGTCGGACCGACCTGACGTGGACGTCGCGGATTCGCTCGTCGATGCCGCGATGGGGTATATCAACGGTGCAGTCACACAGGCCAGAGACGCGGTCGGCGCGGAAGACGTCGGGTTCGAGATAGCAGTCGACAGCCAGATCCCGCTCGGGGCGGGTCTCGGATCCTCGGCAGCCGTCGTCGTCGCTGCGATCGACGCCGTAACGAGGGAACTTGGCGTGACACTCGACCCAGCGGAGATCGCCGACAGAGCCTACCAGGTCGAGTACGCGGTCCAGGACGGTCAGGCGTCACGGGCGGACACGTTCTGTTCCACGATGGGTGGGGCGGTCAGAGTCGAAGGCGACGAGTGTCGAACGCTCGACACACCCGATCTTCCGTTCGTTATCGGCTACGACGGCGGGGCTGGCGACACCGGCGAACTCGTCAGTAGCGTACGGGACCTCCGGGCAGAGTACGGTTTCGCAGCGGACACAGTTGCCTCCATTGGGGACCTGGTTCGACAGGGCGAGACAGCACTCGCAGAGGACGACCTGTCCAGACTGGGAGAGTTGATGAATTTCAATCACGGACTTCTCTCCGCGCTCGGGGTCTCGTCGCGTTCGCTGGACGCCATGGTGTGGGCTGCCCGGGACGCGGGGGCTCTCGGTGCGAAACTGACTGGTGCGGGGGGCGGCGGGTGCATCGTCGCGCTGGACGAAACGCCGGAAACAGAGACCGCACTCGAGTACACACCCGGGTGTGCAGACGCCTTCCGGGCGGAACTGGATACCACGGGCGTGTGCCAGGAGGGGGGCTGAGATGGTCACAG
>JAQCMX010000073.1 GCA_028274885.1 Haloarculaceae archaeon | reverse complement strand
TCCGGGCTAAAGTACGGCTCAATCTCATCGGTGGCGATACTTGCATCGTCGATTTCATCCAGGAGTTCGGTAAACAGCGTCTCAGCCTCGAGATTCGCCACCGGTGCGCCCAAGCAGTAATGGATTCCCTTTCCGAATGGGATCGGATCGCGGTCGTACTCGCGTGTCGGATCAAACTGTTCCGGGTTCTCGAATACGGATCCGTCCCGGTTCGCGGAACTGAGCCAGCCTGCAACGAGTTTGTTCTCTGGAATCTCAACGCCGCCGAGAACAGTGTCTTTCTGTGTAATACGCTTTTGGGGCATCACCGGGGATCGGTACCGCAGCACTTCCTCAAGTGCGTCCGACAGCTCGATGGTTTCTTTCTGTAGCTCTGTGATGGTATTTTCCCTGATAAACGTCCAGAGCGCGCTCGTTATAAACGCCGTTGTCGTCACGTTGCCAGCGACGAGCAACATTCCACAGCAGGCGACGGTGTTCTCGCGGTCGATACGCTCGTACTCCTTTTCGGCCTGGACGAACTTGGTAATGAGGTCGTCTTTGGGGGTTTCCTCGCGCCGTTTAATCTCCCGCCGAAAGAAGTCATAGAGACTGTCGATAGCCGTCGTCATGCGATCCTGAACTTCCTGTTTTGCCTCCTCGGTCGGTTCGGAAGGGGCACCGATGAGCGATGTCGACCAGTCACGGAAGGTATCCATCTTCTCCGAGGGGACACCAAGCACCTCGGCGATAACGAGTATCGGGAGCGGTTTGGCGACCTCCTCTACAAAGTTGAACGGACCGTCGTTTGCGACCGCATTGTCCACAAGCTGCTCAACGTGTTTTTCCACCGCGGGGGCATAGTTCTCCCGGACGTAAGACGACCGGAAGTAGTTCTCGGCCATACTCCGCAGTTCTGTATGAACAGGGGGGTCGCGGCTCATCCACGCACCGTCGAGAAAGGAGGTGCCTTCCTTGCCAAAGCGCTCGTATTCGACGGTCATCTCCACTACCTCGTCGTAATGAAAGACATCATATGTGTCGCGTTTCTCGTCGTAGCGAACCGGACCCTGTGCTCGCATCTGCTTGAACCACGGATATGGGTTTCGCTGGCGTCTTTTGTTTGCCAATTCCGACGGCATCACCGAGAGTGCTCTACTGTCGTCTCCCATACGCTGACTCCTATCGCATCGATTATTAATTTGTTGTCGACAGCCGTGGACAAATGGACTCATGATGATTAGTGCGAGTCTGTACCGCTTTCGCGGATCAAAACGGCTGTTTCACCACCGGGTCACCGCGGCTCGACGGCCGTAATAGAATAACACAGTAGTTGCGACGGGTCGCAAGACCGGAGCCTGACCGTCCGCGTTCGGCACGGTCCGTTCAGGTCGTGACGCGGATTGGGAGTTCAACCGGGCCGAAGATCTCGGAGCTGAAAAACGGCTCTATCTCGTCGATCAGCAACTCGGCGTCGTCAATGCGCTCAAGAAACTTCGAGAGCATGATTTCGGCTTCCATATTCGCCAGCGGTGCACCCAGACAGTAGTGGATCCCTTTGCCAAAAGGCACCGGCTGTTTGGGTAGCTCACGACCTGGTCGGAACTCGTCGGGGTCTTCGAAAATCTGTCCGTCGCGGTTAGCCGACGGGAGATACCCAACAACGAGTGCCCCTTCCGGAATCTCCATCCCTGCGACTGTCGTGTCTTCGGTCGCATAGCGTTTGGCGTTGATAACCGGCGAACGGTAGCGCAACACCTCCTCGCGTGCAGCCTCGAGTTCCATCGACCCGTCCTGGAGGTCGTCGAGGACATCCTCTTCGATGAACGTCCACATTGCGTTGGCTATGTACGATGTGGTGGTGATATTGCCCGCAATGAGCAACATACCACACTGTGCGATGGTGTTCTGCCGAGTGATTGTCTCCGACTCCTCTTCCTTTTTGAGGAATTTGGTTATCAGATCGTCACGCGGGTCGTTCTCGCGTTTCTCGATTTCGCGCTCGAAAAAAGCGCTGAGCTGTTGCATTGCCTCGGCCTTGCGCTCCTCCGTATCCCTCTTTTTGTCCTCGTCCAATTTGGCCGGCGATTCGGCGAGGCGCGTCGACCACTGCCGGAATGTGTCCATCTCCTCCTCGGGGACGCCGAGCATGTCTGCGATTATCATGATCGGGAGTGGCTTGGCGATTTCCTCCACGAAGTTGAGTTCGCTCGTCCCGTCGAGAGCTTGATCAAGCAGTGCATCCGCCCGTTGCTCGAAAGCCGGGGTGAAATCACGGACGTATCCAGGTCGAAAGTACTCCTCGGCCATCCCCCGGAGCTCTGTGTGTTCCGGCGGGCCCCTATCCATCATCGCACCGTCGATGTAGGAGGTACCGTCTCTTGTAAACCGCTCCCAGTCACTCATCACTTCGATGACCTCGTCGTAGTGAAACACGTCGTAGGCGTCCCGTTTTTCATCGTAGCGAATCGGGCCTTCTGCCCGCATCTCGCGGAACCAGGGGAACGGATCACGCTGACGTTCTATCTGGGCCATCTCCTTTGCCATCCACCGGTCGTGCTCCTGTTTTGCCATAGTACAGTTATTGCACCGTCCATGATAACAATTTTGTCGATTGTTTCCGTGCGATTATATGTAGTCATCTTGATCTCGTTGTACTGTCGGCGGTACGACATCCGGAACGAACGACGGATGGAAACAGCTTGGGAGCCAACCACGCACGTCTGCTGGCCGTCTATGTCGGGGAACTGTTGAGTAGCTCCGTCCGGTAACGGCTGTATGGACGACATCGAGTGTAACATTCAAGACGGCGTCGCCGAGGTTACGGTGCATCGGGAGGAGAAAAAAAACGCGATGGAATCAGCACTGCGAACGGACGCCATTGCACCGTTCGTCCGTGAGTGCCGGGACGACGACGACGTCCGAATCCTCGTCTTTCGCACCGGTGGTGACGAGGTCTTTTCGACCGGTGGCGATCTTCAGGAACTCCTGGACAACGACTTCGACGCGGAGGCAATCAAACAAATCGGCGAGAGTTGGGAGGAACTCCACTTCCAACTGGAGAACCTCGGCAAACCCACGATCGCCGTCGTCGACGGCCTCGCGCTCGCGGGGGCGGCGAACCTTCTTTTGTATATGGATATCGTCGTCGCCTCGACGGACGCAAAGATCGGCTGGTCCGGTGTCAACCGCGGCATCGTTGAGTGGTTCAGTTCGACACGCCTCCAACAGTACATCGGTCCGCGAAAAGCCATGTACTACCTCCTGACGGGGGAGCTCATCGATGCTACCGACGCCGCGGAGATGGGGCTCGTGACAAAAGCAGTACCGGCAGCGGAGCTGTCGGCCACCGTCGATGAGATCGTCGACGCCCTTCGGAGCAAGCCCCCAGAGACCCTCGCCAGAATGCGCGAAGCCGTCTACCGGAGTATGGAGATGAGTCCGTCGTCGGCACAAGAGATCACAAAACGGGATGTCTACCGATTGAACAGTGACGATCCGCCCCTGGAGGAAGGCATCGAAGCGTTCCTCGAGGACAGAGATCCCGATTGGGTCGAGTGATACTGATTATCGTGGTACTTTTTGAGCCGGCTTTGTCGAAGTGACTGTTTCACAGGCAGACACACGAAACAAGACGCCGCAGCGGGGAAGACTCCGAACAATCACTCTAAGACGACTCCTAAACCTTCCGAACCCGATCGGCGTCTTGCATCTCCCACTCCTCGATGTCCTCCCGGACGAGTTTGCCCGTGGCGCTGCGGGGTAGTTCATCGGGGTCGACGATATCGATGTAGTGTGGGAGTTTGTAGTTGGCCAGATCGTCGCGCAGACGCGCCATCAGCTCCTCTTTGGAAAGCTCTTCCGGGCTGTGCGTGCTCACGACCGCCCGCGGGACTTCGCCCCACTTCTTGTCAGACACGCGAACAGTAATGGCGTCCTCGACGAGTTCGTGCCCAACGAGTATCCCCTCGAGTTCCGCGGGATATATGTTCTCGCCGCCGCTTTTGATGAGATACTTCCGACGGTTGAGGAAGCTGTAGGTGCCGTCGTCGTGCCAGCGGAAGATATCGCCGGTACGAAACCACCCGTCACTGAAGTCTTCGCGGTTCGCGTCGGGGTTTTTGATGTATCCGCTGCAGACCGAGGGGCCACGAACTGCGAGTTCACCACGGTTGCCGTCGATGTCGTTCCATTCCTCGTCGATGAGTTTCATGTCGATGAACGACGACTCGACCTTCCGGTACTCCTCCTGTCCGGGGCGAACACCGACAGGGATGTCGTGACCGCCGCTGAGGGCGTTGTCGTTCTCGGTCGCTCCGTAGGAATTTTTAAACTCCATGTTGAACCTTGTCGTGACACGCTCGACCTTCTTGGGGTCAACGAGGTCGGCCAGCGCACCGATGTTGCGCAGTTCCCGGACATCCTCAGCGCCGATGTTGTACTCCTCGGCGTAGTCCAGAAACTCCCCGACAACCCCCGGGAGCAGCACCATCCACGCTATCGGGCTACCGTTTGCCCTCAGAATCTCGTAGATGCGTTCGACATCGAAGCTGTCTATCGGGTAGTAGGTGCCGCCGAGAGTCGCCATCGTCGGGAGGAAATCGGCCGAGATCATGTGGAACATCGGGGGCCAGACGAGTTGGTCGTCGCCCGCCTCAAGACCAAAGTCGATGATGTTTCTGTAGGCGCGGGCCAGCCAGCAGCGGTGGCTGATGACGACCCCTTTCGGGAGGCCGGTCGTGCCGGACGTGTTCAGTACAACGAGCCCCTGTTCGGGGTCGATACGGCGGTCTGGAAGCGGTTCGTTGGGCGTTCCAGCCTCAAGAAGCTCCTCGTAGCCGAGACCCCCATCGACCGGGTCGTCCAGATGGACGTACTCGGGATCGGAGTCGGCGTCGGCGTCGATCCAATCGAGCTTGTCGCGGTACTGTCCGGAGGCGACCAGGATGTCGGGTTCGACGAGATCAACGCAGTGAGTGAGCTCGGCCCGGTTCAGCCGCCAGTTCAACGCCGAAACGAGCCACCCGCCCTTTGCACCGGCGTACATCACCTCGGCAATCTCGCCACGATTCTCGGCGAGCACCCCGACCGTCGCGTCTTCGGGGGCACAGGCGCGGTCAAGCAACGCGTGTGTCAGTCGGTTTACCCGATTGTTCAGCTCCCGGTAGGTCACCGTCCGGTCCGGCTCAGAAACTGCCGTCCGGTCGCCGTACTTCCGGACAGCCTTTCGGAGGAGATCACCGACGTTGAATTGGCGGGTCTCCCTGACGAAAGATCCCTGATCGTCGATACCGAGATCGAAGTTGAACTGCATACAGGTGGCCTAACGTAGGATGTCGTGTTAAGTGTTCAGTCATCTATACCGTGGCGTGGTGGTGACCCCTGCAATTTATATCCGTTCGTCCGCCCCACTGGGCATGGACGAGTACCTCAAAGACGCGTTCCAGACACGGGATCCCCTGGTCGGTTCCTGGGTCCTCATTGGGCACCCGACTGTCGCGGAAATAACGGCTGGACTCGGTTTCGATTTTGTCGTCCTCGACACCGAGCATCCGTCATATTCGCTAGAAACACTTGACACGATGATCGCTGGTGTCGTTGCCGCCGACCGCGACACCTCACCGATTGTTCGCGTCCCTTTAGACGAGCCAAACCGGATCACCCGCGTGCTCAACACGGGGGCAACCGGCATTCTCTTTCCGGTCATCGAGACGGCCGCCCAGGCGCGTGAGGCCGCAAAAGCGACAAAGTACCCACCGGATGGAACCCGGACTATCGCACCCGGTCGCGGTTCGAACTACCTCCAAGACTTCGAGACCTATGTCAAGACGGCCAACGACGCAACGGTCACAATTGTGATGATAGAGACCGAGCGGGGTCTGAACAACGCGGCCGAGATTGCCGCCGCCGAAGGGGTCGATGCGGTACTTATCGGCCACGAAGACCTCTCGGCCAGCCTCGGTATCTTTGCACAGTGGGACCACGACCGCCTCCAGACCGCAATCGACCGGATCATCACGACCGCCCACGAAGGTGATACAGCCGTCGGACGGGTAACACCCGACTCGGAAGCCATCGAGGCGACAATCGATCGTGGATTCGACTTTCTCATAACCGGGGTCGATATCTGGCAGTTGACTCAGGCAGGGCAGCGCGCGAAGGCGGCGTTCGATTCCGCTGTCGAGGACTGACGACGGCAGACCAATTATTATTATGTTGGCCTCTATGTGTCCACAAGATGAGTCCTGTCCAGTCAGAACCGCTCAGGGCGTTTGCCGAATCGCTTCTCGAACAGTTGGGGGCACCTGAGACAGTTGCCCAGCCGGTGGCAGCGTCGCTGGTCGATGCCGACCTGAAAGGACACACGTCTCACGGCGTCCTCCGGATTCCGACATACCGCGACATGATCGAAGATGACGCGCTCGTTCCGGACGCGTCCCCGACAGTTCTTCGAGAAGACGAGACAACCGCTGTGGTCGACGGCCGCCTCGCATACGGACAGTGTGTTGCTCGAACTGCAGTCGACGTCCTGGTCGAAAAGGCCAGTGCGGGTGGCATCGCAGGGGTCGGCATCAGAAACGGAACCCATCTGGGCCGAATGGGTGAATGGGCAGAGCGGGTGTCCGAGGAGGGTCTCATCTTCTCATCGTTCGTCCACTCCTCGGGTGGCGGCCTCGTTACCGCGATTGCGGGGACGGCGGACAGGACCTTCTCGACGAACCCCGTCACATACGGCGTGCCGACATTCGGTCGTCTTCCGTTTCCGCTCGTGGTGGATATGGCGAGTTCACAGGTCGCACACGGGAAAGTACAGGAGTACGAAGCTGCAGGGCGGACACTCCCCGGGGAGTGGGCGCTGTCACCCGACGGACGACCGCTCACCGATCCTGCGGAGTTGAGCGAATTCCAGGAGGCCGAAAGCTGGGGTGCGCTCCGCCCGCTGGGCGGGACGACCGCCGGATACAAAGGGACCGGGCTCGCGGTCATCGTGGAGATGATGGCCGGGTTACTCGGCGG
>JAQCMX010000067.1 GCA_028274885.1 Haloarculaceae archaeon | reverse complement strand
CACCGCGTCCTATTAAAGGAGCGAAGCCGCGATATCAAAGAGATCAACGTCGAATAGTGGAACACGAAGCCGTCCTTAGCTTCGAGTACGCCACACCCGCGAGCGCACGGCGGGTCGAACGGGCACTGCTCCCCGAAATCGGTGACATCGACGACGACAGAAGTCGTACCTCGATGAGTCGGAACGATGCGACAGTCGAGTTGCGGGTCGAAGCCAACGATCTCGTGGCGCTGCGGGCTGGTCTCAACACGTGGTTGTCACTCGTAACTGTCGCTGAGACTGTCGGCCAGGCATCCTGACGGTCCTGAGAGTATCTTGGCGACGCTGCGCTCGGTCTGAAAACGGTGTGGCGTCACAGTCTGGATGCCCAGGAGTCTTTCGAGCGAGCACGGGATCTGATCCTACACGTGTAATCCGCTGACACCGGGAAACGTTCTATTGATCAGAAAATATATCTAACACTTACAAGCTCGATACGTACTATTTCCACGAACGAGAGCGGGACAGCTGCCACCGGTTGATGGAGTCGTTCGAGTGGTCGGTGCCGGATCGGTTCAACATTGCCTCCTACGCCCTCGGCCGGTGGACCAACCGGGACAACGGCCACGTCGCGGTGTACATCGAGCATGGCGACGGGAGTCACACGGAACACACGTTCGGACAGATGCAACGCGATACAAACCGGTTTGCAAGTCGAAGGCCTCGTATGTCATAGACAGACCCGGATATATCTGCATTCAGCCCCTATTGAAAATGATGGCAGAGAGTGTGGCGACAGACCGAGACAAAGGCGAGACCGACGGCGTAGCGGACCACGGCACGGCCAGCGACGACCAGGCCGAGGCCGCGCTTGCTGTCGAGGGCGTCTCGAAGCGCTTCGGAGGTGACGAGAATGGGGTGCTGGCAGTCGACGATGTGAGCCTGAGCGTCAAGCACGGCTCCGTCGTCGGGCTACTGGGGCCGAACGGGGCCGGCAAGACCACACTAATCAAGTGTGCGCTCGGGATCGTCATTCCGGACGCGGGATCGGTTCGTGTCTTTGGTACCGACGTGTCTGCGGGCCGACGGGCAGCGTACGCTGACGTCGACGCGATGTTAGAGGGCGCGCGCAACGATTACTGGCGGCTCACGGTCCGCGAGAACCTTCGGTACTTTGCGACGATTCACGGTATCGATCCGGACTCGGTGGCAAAGCGACACGAGCGGTTGCTAGATCGGTTCGACCTCCAAAAAAAGGCCGACACCCCGGTCCGAGAACTCTCTAGGGGGATGAAACAGAAGGTGTCACTGGCGAGTGTGCTTGCCGGCGGTGCAGAACTGGTCTTTCTCGACGAGCCGACCGTCGGACTCGATGTCGAGAGCTCCCGGAGACTCCGACGGGAGTTGCGCAGACTTGCCGACGAAGAGGGGCTCACGATCGTCCTCAGCAGTCACGACATGGCTGTCGTCGAGGCCGTCTGTGACCGTGTTGTGATGATGGCCAACGGGCAGATCGTCGCCGACGACACGGTTGCAGCCTTGCTGTCCGGCGCTGACCGGGACGTCATCCGAGTGGAAAGTACCGATATCGACGACGCGGTGGTCGCGACCCTTCGGAGACTGTTCGATGTCCGGTCGGTCGAGTCGGTCGCCGGTCGCACCCGTGTCGAGGTTGCCGCCGCGGGCGATGTCTTGTACGACCTGATGGACACACTTCGGAAAGCGGGTATCACAGTCGAGCACATCGAAAGCGTCCAGCCGGATCTAGAGGAGGTGTTTGTCAACCTGACCGGGATGGGGTTGGACGGCGAGGATGGGAGCAGGGGGTCGCCATGAGCGGAGAGGCAAGCGGCGACACACCGACGAGCGACAGTTTTCCCGAGGGCGAACCGCGGCCGGCGACCTACTACCACCTCGCGCGGGCGGTCCTCTACCGCGAGTACCTGATTTTCGTCCGCTACCCCGCAAACGCCATCGGGGGCATCGTCGTCGCGTTGTTCTTTTTTGGGGTGTTGTTCTACGGCGGGCGGCTGTTGGCCGGACAGGAATTGGCCGACTCGCTGGAGGGCATCATTGTCGGTTATTTTCTCTGGACGCTATCGGTCGGGGCGTACTCATCAGTGTCGAACGATATCGGCAGCGAGGTGCAGTGGGGGACACTTGAGCGACATATCACCACCCCGTTCGGGTTCGCGCCGGTGGCGCTTTTAAAAGGGATTGCGAAGGTAGTCCGAACCTTTCTCACCAGTGGTATTATCCTGGCGATCATGCTGTTGCTCACCGGTACGCGTCTCAGTCTGGACCCGATCACGGTCGTCGCTGTCGCTGGGTTCTCGATTACCTCCGTGCTCGGACTCGGATTCGCGGCCGGTGGGATCACCGTCCTCTACAAACGGATCGGTAACTGGCTGAACCTGCTCCAGTTCGGTTTCGTGGCGTTGATATCCGCACCGGTGCTTGACGCGCCCTGGACACGGTTTCTCCCCCTGGCCCACGGGAGCGCGCTGCTCCAGCGGGCTATGGTCGACGGCGTCCGGCTGTGGGAGTTCGGGCTTGCCGACATCGGTCTGCTCGTCGGTGTCGCAGTCGGCTACCTCGTGGGGGGGTACATCGTGTTTTCGTATGCAACGCGGCGGGCGCGACGGCTCGGCGTACTCGGTGACTACTGATCCGCCCGGAGCGTCGCTCCGAGAGCCCGGCCGTCCGGAGATGCGTGGGTTTAACACGTGGGATCACGACTTAACTGGTATGCAGGGTAATCTTCCACCGGAAGCACAGGAAAAACTCGAGGAACTCCAGGATCTGCAGGAGACGGCACAGGAGGTTGCGGCACAGAAACAGCAGGCCGAGACACAGCTCACGGAGTCACAGACGGCACTCGAAGAACTCGAAGACATCGACCCCGAGACGACGATGTACCAGCAACTCGGCGAGCTACTGGTCGAGACTGACTACGAGGACGCACAGGATGATCTCGAGGAGACCGTCAACAGCCTCGAGATCCGCGTCGAGACCCTGGAAAAACAGGAAGGACGCGTTCAAGAGCAGTTCGAGGAACTGCAAAGTGACCTCCAGCAGATGCTTGGCGGCGGACCGGGTGGCGGACCTGGCGGCGGTCTCGGCGGTGCCGGCGGCGCATAATGACTGCCGACGGGGGGAGAAACGTTCCCGACCGGGCGGTCGTGCAGGCGGCTGCAGAGGCGGCTGAAAGCGTGATCTTTTCCCGGTACGACCGCGGTGACGTTCGTGACTTCGATGTGACGATCAGCTTCGAAGACCGGATACTCGAGGTCGATGTCTATCTGGACGCATCCCGAGGCGATCCGGACCGGGTCGCAGATGACGCGGCACTCGCTGCCCGCAGCGCGGCGGACGACCTCCTTACGTGAGAATCATCAGTCGTGGCGCGGTTTTGCCGAACTGTTCGAAGCAAATAGCCTTTTCAGGCATGCAGCCTTTGTGGTGTATATGGAACACGATGCCACCGTCGAGGGTGTAGGCGTCGGAGTCAGCGATGAAGGGCCGGGGGCACCTGTCGTCATCCTGCAGGCCCGGGAAGAGCTCATTCCGATTTTCATCAGTTCCGATCAGGCACAGTCGATGCAACTCGCACTCGAGGGTGAACCCTTCGAACGACCACTCACACACGATCTGTTCGTCGAGATGGTTGCGGAACTCGGTGCGGCGATCGACCGCGTTCGCATCGACGATCTCACCGATGGAACGTTCTACGCCAAGATCGATACCGAACAGTACCACGGGGGCGAACGAAAACAGGCTGTCTTCGACGCTCGTCCCTCGGACGGTATTGCACTCGCGCTCCGTGTGGACTGTCCCCTGATCGTCAGCGACGAGGTGATCAACGAGGCCGGGCAACCCCCCGAGGCTTTCGAAACCGAGGAAAGTGACTCAAGCCTCGATGACGACCCCTCACTTGGCGACGACCGGGACTTCGAGGACGATCCCTTTTAGCCGTGACATACGACAGTCTCCTCCTCGATCACGACGGCGTTCTCGTTCGGATCTTCGACGAGGAGCGGCGCATTCCAGCGTTTCGTCAGGAACTGATCGAGATGTTCCGTGCGGATGGCGTCGAGCCGCCACCGGCGGATGTGATCACGACCCTCTCGCACGGTGTCACCTACGACGAGGTGCTCCACATCAGCGATCGACTCGACCTCGACCCCGACCGACTGTGGCGCTACCGGGACGATACGTTCGCAAATATCCTGATTCGCGCCACAGCTGACGGTCAGAAACGCCCATACGAGGACGTACAGGCCTTAGAGCGTCTCGATGTCCCTCTCGGCATTGCGAGCAACAACCAACGACGCGTCGTCGAACACATGATCAGTCGGTACGACATCGACACTCACGTCGAGACGATCCACGCCCGTCAACCCAAACTCCGGAGTCTACGCGAAAAAAAACCCCGTCCCACGTACCTAGAGCGGGCCATGCGTGACCTCGGCGTGTCCAACCCGCTCTACGTGGGGGACAGAGAAAGTGACATCGTCGCTGGTCAGCGGGCGGGTCTGGACACAGCTTTTGTCCGCCGGGACCACAACGCCGAGATCACGCCTCGCCGCGACCCAACCCACGAGGTGTCGGGACTGAACGATGTCGCGGCTTTGTTCACCGGAGACCGCCACTGAGGATTGCTCGAAGTCCGAATTTTGTCGTCAGTCGTCGGCCACGACGGGCTGTTCGCCGCCGGCGATCAGTCTATCCATCGCGTCGACCATCGCAGTCACCGAGGCGTGGGTGATGTCGGAATCACTCGCAGAGACCGTCACCGTCTCGTCGTCGCGGGACATTTCGACTTCGACCGTGACGACTGCATCGGTGCCCCCAGTGATCGCATCGACGTGATAGGACTCAAGTGAGGTGTCAGCCTCGTGGCTGAGTGCCTCCTCGGTCGCGTTCATCGCGGCGTCGACCGGTCCCGAACCGGTTGCGGCGTTCTCCCGCTTTTCGCCCTCGACTGAGAGTCGGACGCTCGCGGTCGGGGGGGTTACGCCACTCACTGCGGTCAGGTCGAGGAGTTCGACCCGACGGTCGCGCTCCTGTCCGTTGATCTCTTCGGCGATTGTCAACAGGTCGGCGTCGGTAACGCGCTTGCCACGGTCCCCGATCTCCTTGACGCGGGTGACGATCTCGTCGAGTTGGTCGTCTTCGACAGCCATGCCGCGTTCGTCCAGTGCCGCCGCGACGCCTGCTCGGCCAGCGTGTTTCCCGAGTGCGAGCCGGCGCTTGCGGCCCACCCTCTCGGGTGGGTACGGTTCGTACATCGCGTCGTCTTTGAGCGTGCCATCGGTGTGGATCCCGGACTCGTGGGTGAACGCGTTCTCGCCGACGACAGCCTTGTTTGGCGCCAGCGGAATGCCGGTCCTGCTTGCCACAAGCTGTGCGAGTTCGTAGACCTGCTCGAGTTCCATCGTCCCGACATCGTAGCCGTGGTCGAGTGCGATTGCGACCTCCTCGAGTGCGACGTTGCCTGCGCGCTCGCCGATCCCGTTTATCGTCCCGTGGACGAGGTCGGCACCCGCAGCGACCGACACCAACGCGTTCGTCACCGCCAGTCCGAGGTCGTCGTGCGTGTGGGTGCTTGTCGGGCCAAGCGCAGTGAGCGTCGAGACAATCTCGAGTGTGCGATCCGGCGTCGCGTGTCCGACCGTGTCTGCGTAGCACACACGATCCGCGCCGGCCTCAAGGGAGGCTGACATGAGTTCCTCCAGATAGTCGAGATCCGCTCGCGAGCCGTCCTCGCCGATGACCTCGACCCAGAGACCGTGATCTTTGGCGTAGGTCACGAGTTCTGCTGTCGTCTCGACGTTTTCGGCGTGTGTCTTGCCCACCTTTTCGGTAACGTGTTTGTCACTCGCAGGGACGACGAGATTGATGCCGTCGACGCCACACTCGATGGCGAGATCGATGTCCCGCTGGATGCCACGGGAGAAACTCGTCACCGTCGCCGACACGTCGAGATCAGCCACGCGCTGGATGGTCTCGCGCTCCCCAGATCCGGTGCAGGCACTCCCGGCTTCGATGACGTCGATCCCCGCGTCATCGAGTTTGCGGGCGATACGGGCCTTCTCGTCGGCTGTCAACGAGACACCAGGTGCTTGCTCGCCATCGCGAAGCGTCGTATCCAGAAACTGTACGTCGGAAACGTCGTCGAGTGAGTTAGTATCGGGGTGGCCCCCGAATAAATCGATCACGGGTCATCTTACCCTCACTATCTTCTGGTGAGGCCGAAACGTAAAAAGGTGCCTTTTGCGAGCGAACGGTCACGGATGCCGCGATCAGACCGCCGCTGGGTCCTGTTGCTCGTTGGCATCCTCCAGAACGATCGTATCGCCCGTGGAAACCTCCGTGGCTGTGCCGGCCGGTAATTCCAGGATCCGGTCAGCTTTGGCGACACCGAAGCTCCGCCACGGGCGCATCCGCTTGGTTTTCACGACCTCGTCTTCGACCAGCCAGACGACGTCGATTGGCACTCGGACGAACAGCATGTGGACAAACTGCCTGGGTGGACCGCGCGGAATCGGGAGGAGACCGTCGCCGCCGACCTCCATCACGAGGGCGAACTCTTCGGGCAGGTCCGAGCGAAACATGAGCCCCTTGGCTTGCGAGAGCGTCGAATCAGCCACGTCGACGTTCGTTGCCAGCACCGTCCGGTTCTGGGTATCCTCGCCCAGTGTGTCGTCTCGCCTCAGCACGACGCGCTTGTCGGCCATACCGGTATGTCGCGTGGTCGTCTAAAAAGTCTGTTTCCTGGATCGTAGGCTGTCCGGCAATACACTCAAACCTGTCCGCGTACAGAATATACTATGGAAAAAACCGACGCGGGCACGTCGGTCGGTGTCGACGACCCCTACACCGTTGTCGAGCGCTGTGATTTTCTGACGGATGCCGGCAAGTGCCGGTACGCGGTCGAACAGGGCGACCGTGATCCGCAGTTTGCCAGGGAGTTACGCGAGGACGACTTTCAGTGTCCGGTCGCGGGCGATCCAGACGAAACGGGGCCCTCGGGGCCGTGGGACTGGGCGGACTGTCCGCACTTCCGGTGTCGGACCCGTGATCGGACCTGTCTCAGGTGTGGCCTCGAAGAGGTACGGATGGCACACGACGAGGGGCGACCGCTGCTCGAGGAACACCACCTCTCGTACAGCGACGGATCGACACGCGGGGACGGCGAAACGAGCCACGAGATTACCGTCTTTCTCTGCCGGTGGTGTCACGCCAAGGTACACGACTCCTGGGCGCGGATCGACGACGATTGTACTCCCGACCCGGAGGCAATCGCCGAGCGCGAGTCAAGACGCGCTCGCGAACAGGAGGAACTGGGATTTGACTCCGCTGCCGACCGGTACGAGGGGAACTGAACGCGCTCCCTTGATTCACAGGTGACAGTTCCTGTGGGGGATCTCACTGCGGCACTCAACCATGGGCACAGCGCCCGATTTCGACCATCGACCGGGACACCGGGGCTGGGGCCTTCGGACTCGGGGCAAAAAGCAGGACAGACGCTGCTTGACCCCCGTCATCTGGGAACCGGCTTGCCGATGGTACACCGTCGAACCTCGCTTGCCAGGGGGGTTCCCCCGGTTGTGTTCGGTGGTGTACAAGCGACCTGGACCATCGTGGGGTTCTCTCGGGCGACCGAGCCACGGACAGCTGGCCAGGCGTGGGCGTTTTGGGGCCAGTCGCTCGGTGACAGCTAGGTCCTCGCCAGTGAACCGGTCTGTTTCGAAGCCAGTCCGAGCACGTATGAGAGCGGGCAATTCATCCGTTTAGAACGCTTAGTAGGGTTTGATGAACGCGAAACGAACGGATAAACCGACGACAATCTACGAGTGGCTTTGTTGTCCGGACTGTGACTCGAGAGAGATCGTCCGCGGTCCACGGTTCGAGGATGGCTCCGTCGAGTTGCGCTGTAAGGACTGTGGGACGACGAGTTGCGTCGGTCTATAAATAGGTTGCTCTTTTGACCGCAACCGCTGTACCCGATGGTTCACAGGCGCTCGGGAACAGATAACATATATCCCTCCCGGTGTTACCGGTCTCCAATGACCCGTATCGACGTGATCGACAATCATGGGCAGTTCACGCACCTCGAACAGCGTGCGCTCCGTGACATGGGCGTGGACGTCGAACTGGTAGACAACGAGACGCCGCCGGAGGAGATCGACGCCGACGGTCTCGTACTGTCAGGTGGCCCGGATATCGACCGTATCGGCAACTGTGCCCAGTACCTCGAGCTAGATATCCCGGTGTTTGGCGTCTGTCTCGGGATGCAGATCATCGCAGAGAAACTCGACGGCCGCGTCGGTGCCGGCGACTACGGGGGGTACGCCGACGTAACAGTCGAGATTACAGACGAGACGGATCCACTCGTGGGCTCGCTGGCACCCGAGACACGGGTCTGGGCCAGCCACGCCGACGAGGTCAAGGAGGTACCGGAGGGGTTCGTGCGGACGGGCTCGAGTGACATCTGCGGTATTGAGGCCATGAGCGACCCCGACCGCGACCTCTACGGCGTCCAGTGGCACCCCGAGGTTGCACACACCGAGGAGGGCCAAGAGGTTTTTGACAACTTTCTCGCACTCTGTGAGTGA
>JAQCMX010000063.1 GCA_028274885.1 Haloarculaceae archaeon | reverse complement strand
ACGGGGTCGGGATGGGAAGGGACCGGACAGCGTCGGCCCTCCGACGGTGAGTTCGAACAGCAAGGACCCACCGGTGAGCGCATTTCCTACGAGATGCAACTCGAGCGCCCTGCCTCAGCGGTCCCGACCGCGTGGCAGCCGAGTTCAGTCTCGGGGATCGATGCGCTGGAAGTGACCGATTCGGGTGCCGTTCGCACGACCGAGACTCTCGAACCGGGAACGAGGGTGACCGGGGTGAGCCACACGCCGGCACGCGACCTCGACTTGCTGCGGGCGGCCGGGCAGGACTACCCGGAGGAGATCGAGCGACGGTACACCCAGTTGCCCGAGGACACACCGGACCGGATCGGCGAGTTCACCGCCGACCTCACCGCCGACGACGACAACACATACGATACCGCAATGAGCGTCCAGCAGTGGTTACGCACTAACAAGGAATACTCCCTGGAGGCGTCCCACGAGGGCGCACAGATCGCGGATACGTTCATCTTCGGGATGGATAGGGGATACTGCGAGTACTTCGCAACTGGGATGGTTGCGATGCTGCGTTCCCAGGACATCCCCGCGCGCTACGTGGTCGGCTACTCGACAGGACAGCCCACCGGTGAGAACAGCTACGAGGTCCGGGGGATGAACGCCCACGCCTGGGTCGAAGTGTACTTCGATGGGGTCGGGTGGGTGAAATTCGATCCGACGCCCGGGAACGACCGCCTCGCAACCCAGCAGGAACAACTCGAAGCGGAGGGCGAATCCTACAATCCAGAGGAGGCTGGAAGCCCGGGTGAAACCTTCGAACCCGGTGAAATCGAGCGCGACCAGCAACTCGAAGAAAGCCTGGCCGAAGGGGCTCCCGGGGGAGGCGAAACCGACGAGCAAACCGGCGGGGACGACCCCGACGACGGGACCGACACTGACGACCCCACCGACGGGACCAACACTGACGACCCCACCGACGGGACCAACACTGACGACCCCATCGACGGGACCGACACTGACGACCCCACCGACGGGACCGACACTGACGACGAACCGGCGGAAAATGAGACCAACGGGGGGGATGAACCACCGGCCTACGATATCTCCCTCGGTGGGCCCCCGGTCCCGGGTGCGACTGTCGAGGTAACGGTCACGCAGGATGGCGTGCCTGCACCGGGACGTGAGGTACAGTTCAATGGCGACCCGGTCGGGACGACCGACGAGGAGGGAACGGTCACAGGAACCGTGCCCTTCGAGGAGGAACTGCGCGTCACGGTCGGACCGGAGACGTCGGACAGGACGACCTTCGGTGCGAGCAACCACGCGGGCGGGGTGCTCACGAGTCCTGGGACAGTTCCCGACAGCTGGGCTGGCACGACGGCGCTTGCCGACGAGCAAAGCGAGGAAGTCTACCCGGTTGAGACCAACGCATCCGTTTCGATCGTCGGCGACATCTTCGCCGGCGAGGAGGTAACAGTCGTCGCGACCATCGAGGACGTGGCGGTGGCGGAAGCCGACGTGTTCCTCGATGGGGAACGGGTGGGACGAACAGACGCCGGGGGGCGGGCAACCGTCCGTCTCCCGGAACGAGCAGGCAACGTTACCATCGGCGTCGAGCGCGGTCCGGTATCGGGGTTGCGGACAGTCGAGATTCCGGCGTTGTCCGTGACCGTCGATACCGGGATCGTGGCGCTTCCGTACACGAGTGTCACCGTCGCGGCAAGCGCCGGAGACCGGGCTGTCGTGGACGTTCCGGTCCTCATGAACGGGGAGCAGGCGGCGACGACCGGGCCCGACGGGACGGCAACCGTCCGTCTCCCCGCTGCCGGGGCGACGATCGCGGTCGAGCGCGGCGGGATGCGTGCCGAAACGACGGTCTCGGGGTTGCTGTGGAACCTGTTTGCGGTGGTGGGTGCAGCCGCGGCGCTGGTCGGCGCCACGTTGCTTGTCGCCCGGCGGCGGGGATACTCGCCGCGTGATCTGTTCAGGATTGCTCGCCGGATTCCCGGCTTGGTCGTCCAGTACACACATTGGCTCCTGATCACGTTCGTTACCCGGGGGAACGAGTGGCTCGGGCGCGTTCTCGTCCGGATACGGCTGACGGTTTCGCACCTGCTTGAGGCTGCTCGCGGACGCGTGTCCCCAGCACAGCTATGGGCTGACCTAAAGACGTGGCTGGGGGCAAAACGCCGGATGCTGGCGGATGCCCTCGGCCGGACCAGCGGGGTAACGTCGTCGGAAACACACAGCACGGACGGGGTTCCGGAGGCACAGATCAGCATCCGGGACGCGTGGGTTCGGTTTCTCCGGTGTGTCAGCGTTGCACCGCACCGGGCGATCACATTCACACCCGGGGAACTGGCGACCCACGCCATCGAACACGACGGACTCCCCGAGGAGGCTGTCGTGGTGTTGCGCGACGTGTTCCGGGAGGTGGAGTACGGCTCCCGTTCGGCCGCTGACCGGCTCGAACGCGTCGAATCGGCTGTCGAGCGTATCGAGCGCGCCAGACAGGAACAGGACCGGCAGACAGCGTCGAACGGCGTCACAGGTGGGAGGGCTGACTGATGCGTCTGCGGGTCGCAGCATTCGGAACACTCGGGCTCGCAGCCACCGGGTTCGGTGTCGGGCTGCTGGTCGCACCCGACCTCCTGCTCGATGTCGGACCGGTGGAGGAGGGTGTCACGGCACTGGCCGAAGCTGACCGCTCACGTTTGATACTGGGTGCAAGTCTGGTCTCAGTGCTGTACGTGGCTCTGGCTGCGAGATCCCGGCCAGGCGGAGCCTCGGGGGAGATCTCAGCCGCGGACAGCCAGTTCGCCGCGACGATCACGGACAGACCAGAGGGGGTAACTGCTGATCGACGTGGCATTGCCGCTGCCGGGATCGAGCTGCAAGTCGAGGCCGCCGCCCAATCAGGTGGAACTGAGCTCGGTGAGCTGCGATCGACGCTTCGGGATACCGCTGT
>JAQCMX010000050.1 GCA_028274885.1 Haloarculaceae archaeon | reverse complement strand
GTGGGGTCGAATATGCTCACGAAGTTATAGCCGTCAGTCTGAGTAGCACTCCGTGGCGAAATCCAAGCGTAGCCAGTGTACAACAGAGAGGATATCATCGAGAATGCAGATAACGGTATCAGCTCTGATAGTGACTGTGGCGGTAATTTTTAGCCCCGATCGGGTATCTCGGCTGTTTCACGACCTGAGACAGGGTATAAAGACTGTTTCAGACGACATCGCGGTCGTTGGAGCCACAGTCCCGTCCGCCACCCCTGACACATCACCTGCACAATCTTTATGTAAGTCGAACGTGATATTACTGATGAATCATGAGTGATTCCGACGAGACCAACGAGGCCCTCCAGCGCGTTCGGGAACAGTTTGAAAAGGCAGTAGACGAGGCCGAGGAGATGGGCGAGAACGCACAGCAGGAGGTCGAGGAGGCGATCAACGACCTCGAGGAACGCATCGAACGGCTCCGGTCGGATGACTGACGACCGCGACGACCAGTAACTGCTTCGATCAAACAGAGTATAAAAGACTGTTTCAGATGACAAACGGCCTCTGATCGTAAACCAGTGGCTCGTGTTCGTCGAACAACCGCTTGATACTGATTATTAATGATCAGTCCACATCGCTACTAACCGATTTTAGTCGAGCGCCACGGCGACACTGTTCAGGTCGCCGCGTGAGCTGTCCAGACACACCCAGGATAGTTACGGGACTGTTGTTCGGCCACGTTACGGCGCGCCGGATCGGGGTACGTCGCCATCGTGGGTTGGCTACCCTCGGAGTTTGTCCGCGTGTTTCGATTCCAGTTTCTCCAGTTTCGGGGGGATCTGCATCGCACAGTAGGGCTGGTTGGGGTTCTTTTCGTAGTAGTCCTGGTGGCGCTTTTCGGCCTCGTAGAAGGTTTCCAGTGGCGCGACCTCGGTCACGATGCCATCGTAAACCCCCTCGGTCTCGAGTTGCTCGATATAACCCTCGACGGTTTCGCGCTGTTTCTCGTCGTGGTAGTAGACGCCGGATCGGTACTGGGAACCGACATCGGGGCCCTCGCGGTTCTCCGTGGTCGGATCGTGTATCTCGAAAAACACCTTCAGGAGATCCTCATAACCGATCAGTTCGGGGTCGTAGGTGATCTGGACGGCCTCGGCGTGGCCGGTCGTTCCCTGACAGACCGCCTTGTACGTCGGATCTTCCACGCGGCCACCACAGTACCCCGAAACGACGCGTTCGACGCCACGGACGCGCTTGAACGCTGCCTCGACACACCAAAAACAGCCACCCGCGACGGTCGCCTGTTCTGTCATACACGAGTCTACGGAATGAGAGTATAAAACCGCGTTGCGATGCAGTCGGGTGGGGTGAGACCGATTTCGCGGTTTGCTGGTGATCAGGTCGCAGATATTGCTTTGTCACGACATGTAACACAGATGCTACGTTGTGATGGCGGCAGAGAGTCCCAATGGTCACAGTGAGGCCACGGGAAAAAAGTATAGTACAACGTATGAATTCGGCAAATCGCCGGACACAATACGCACAACCGTCACAATGTATTTATACTGTGAGTTACTTATGTTTGGTTAGAGATAGTCATGTCCCGGTCTGCACTGGTCGGAAACGTCACAGCGATGTTAGAGGACGCTGGCTTCCTGGTCAGCGACCGCTGTGCGATCCGGCCAAAGAGTTTCGACGTGGCGGCACGCCGGGGCGACGACGTCCTGTTGTTGAAGATTCTGGGGAACATCGATGCGTTCGATGCGACGACGGGTGCAGAGATGCGCCGTCTCGGCGAGTATCTGAACGCAGCGGCGATGGTCATCGGACTCCGGACCCGCGACGAGGAGCTGGAACCCGGAGTGGTCTACTTCCGCCACGGGGTACCGGTACTGTCACCGGACACGGCCATGGACCTGTTCGTCGAGGCGGTCCCGCCGCTTATCTACGCGGCCCCCGGTGGACTGTACGTCAACATCGACAGTGAGGTACTGGCCGACGCCCGCGAGGATCGCGACTGGTCGCTCGGTCGACTCGCACAGGAGCTGGGTGTCTCGCGGCGCACCGTCTCGAAATACGAGGATGGGATGGACGCAAGCGTCGAGGTCGCGGCGGCACTCGAAGATCTGTTCGAGAAGCCACTGACATCGCCGGTCTCGGTCCTCGACGAGGAGAACCCGGTCACCGACGACGGGGAGACGCCAGCAGATCCGGATGTCGATCCGAACGATCAGGCGGTCGTGACGGTGCTTACACGCGTCGGATACCAGGTACACCCAACAGATCGTGCCCCGTTCAAGACGGTCAGCGAAGACGAGAGCGAACAGAAACAGGTTCTGACGGGTCACTCAAAGTTCACCCAGACCGCCGAAAAGCGTGCACGCATCATGTCCTCCGTTGGCCGGGTCACTCAGACCCACTCGATCTACGTCGTCGACCGGGCGAACCGCGAGTCGGTCGACGGGACCGCGATCATCGAACAGGACGAGATGGAGGAAATCGAGGAACGCGACGACTTCCGGAATCTCATCTACGACCGCGTCGAGGAAAACCCCGCGTGAGACGGCGATTCCGGTTCGGGCCAACTCGCCCGAATTTCGGTCTGTGGGGAACGCTTGTGACTGTCGCTACCTGATCGTGTGACGGCAGCGACAGAAAGCGGCGGGGCGCAGTCAGGTGTAGGTTTCTTCGAGATACTCGACGATATCGTCACTTTCGGGCATCCCCTCGACGCCGTGTTCGGGATCGACGAGAACCGGGACGCCGGTCTGTCCGCTGACCGCCTCGACTTCGGTTCGCTCACTGTGACTGCGTGGTACCATGTGTGACTCGTACTCGAGGTCGAGTTCGTCGAGTTTCTTTTTCACTTTCGCACAGTACGGACAGCCGTCGAGTTCATACAGTTCGAGGTTTGTCATCGTGAGTATATAGAGAGCGAAGCCTCAAGAATGGGACGGTATCGTGCACGGCGAGTACAAAAGCGGGACGGGAAAGCAGGCCCCGAACGCGGCTGGCGGTCGGTCGCCTGCACGCACAAGCGGTCATCCCACCGGCTCATCGGCGTCGGCGAGCAGTTCGGAGGCGGTCACGAGTGACTCGAGTGCCACGTCGTTGGCCGCGAGGTGTTCGCGAGCCCCCTCCTCCCGGTCGACGACGACGAGCACCCGGTCGACGACCGCGCCCGCTCCCCGGAGCGCCGCCACGGCGTCGAGGGCGCTCTGACCGGTGGTGGCGATATCCTCGAGCACGACGACCTCCTCGCCGTCCGCGAAGGTCCCCTCGATGCGATTCCCGGTGCCGTAGGACTTTGCCTCCTTACGAACGATGAGATAGGGCTGACCGGCGGCGACGCTCGTGGCTGCCGCCAGCGGGACCGCGCCGAGTGCGACACCGGCGATCGTGGTGTCGCCGACGCGGTCGGCAAAGGCCTCGGCGATGTGTGCTAGCCCGTCCGGGTCCGTCTCGAAGGCGTACTTGTCGACGTAGTAATTACTCGTCCCGCCGTGGGAGAGTTCGAACTCCCCGAATCGGACCGCGTCGGTCCCCCGGAGCGTGTCGATGAGCGACTGCGTGTCCATATCTGGGCCAGACGGGCCCCGCTAATGGGCTTGCCGGTTCGTCCGGTGTGGAGTGGCCGAGCGCAACCACTATGCCAACCGGGCACCGATGCTCACGCGAATGCACGTATTCGGCTCGAGCGGCGTTCGAGGCGTGGCACTCGAGGAGTTGACGCCGGCGTACGCCCTCGAAGTGGCACAGGCGGCGGGGACAGTGGTCCGGGACAGAACCAGCCGGGTCGCGGTGGGCCGCGATACGCGGGCGACAGGGGAGCTATTTGCCGACGCCGTCGGTAGTGGTCTCGCGAGCGTCGGTGTCGATGTCGATCGCGTCGGGATCGTGCCGACGCCTGCACTCCAGGCGTACTGTGAGAGCGAGCGCATCCCGGGTGTGATGGTGACCGCTTCGCACAATCCCCCCGAATTCAATGGGATCAAACTCTGTGGGGCCGACGGGGTGGAGCTGACCAGGGAGACGCTCGACGAGGTCGAACGGGCTCTTGAGGCCGGCCCGTCGTTAGTCGCGTGGGACGAGTCCGGAGCGGTCAGGAACGTCGACAGTGTCAACCGGGCGTACCGCGAGCAGCTACTTGCCAGGGTAGATCGCGAGCGGATCGCCGGGGCGGAGTTACGGGTCGCGCTCGATCCCGGACACGGATCCGGGACGATTACGAGCCCCGAACTGCTGGCCGATCTTGGCTGTCGCGTGACGACGGTCAACGCGCAACTCGACGGGACCTTTCCCGGCCGCGACCCTGAACCCGTCGCCAGCACGCTTGCCGATCTCGGGGAACTGGTACGGGCTGCCGATGCCGATATCGGTATCGCTCATGATGGCGACGGTGACCGTGCCATGTTTTTTGACGAGACCGGGAGTCTCGTGGACGGGGGCGCTGTCCTCGCCGCGCTTGCAGCCGAAGAACTGTCCGCGGGTGACACCGTCGTCTCCGCAGTAAACGCCTCCCAGCGTCTGGTCGACGTGGTCGAACAGGCCGGGGCACGGCTTCACCTGACACCCATCGGCAGTACCCATATCATCACTGCCATCCGCAGACTCGAGTCGGCGGGGGAATCGATTCCGATTGCAGGGGAGAACAACGGCGGGATCATCTTCCCGAACTACCGACTCGCGCGCGACGGCGCATACACCGCTGCCCGGTTTTGCGAACTCGCTGCCACGGAGTCGGTCAGCGAACTCGTCGCCCCATACGACGGCTACGAGAACGTCCGGTACGACCTCGCATACGGGGACCAGCAAGAGCGGGACACGATGCTCGATGCGATCGAGCGTGCCACGCGGAACACAGACGCCGAGGTCGATGAGACGGACGGCTACCGCCTGGACTACGGCGACGCGTGGGTGCTTGCACGGCCAAGCGGTACCGAACCGGTCGTGCGCGTCTACGCGGAAGCCCGCGACAGAGACCGTGCCCAACAGCTCGCAGAACAGTTCGTCGAAACGATCGAGGCCCGGTGTTAAGTGGCTCGAAACGGGTCCGGGAGACCGACCCACAGATGAGCCGCACCGCTGGGAGAACCTATTATTAGAGCTCTCCCTGGCATATACGCGGGATGAACGTACCATCTCAGACCGACCCCCTCGGCCAGGACGGTTCAAAGATACGAACTCAGTGATCGGTATCGGGCCCGGAAAGACAGGATAATCGGGTGAGAACAGCGAGAATCCGAGTCCAGCCGGTTACCCAAAGCCGGTTTGGGGCGTCACCGCGATGGGTACGAGTCCAAGATCTCGCGCAGCCGCTCGCGATCCTCCCGTGTGACCTCGAGTTCCGTCTCGACATCCCCGGTTTGGAGGCGCTCGCGTTCCTCAGGGGTCAGTTCATCGGCCGCAACCGCGCCCTCCCGGAGTCGCGTGTACTCCGTCTCCCGCGGTAGGGCCGCGACCGCCCGTAACTGCTCGACAACCGCTGGGGCAAACCGGTTCACCGCCGCGGTCAACTCCCGGCAGCGAAACTGAACTTCCGTTGCGGGCGGTGGCGGCCACGCGACCCTGAGCGGTTCGGCGTCGAGGCGTTCGAAATAGGTCTGCCTGCTACCGACCGCCTCCTGTAGTGTTGTCGGATCCTCGACGTAGTGGTCGAGTTTCGAGTGCGAGTAGTTTGCGTACTCGAGCAGCGTCGAGATGCGTTCGGTACCGGGCGGGTACTCGCGGACGAACGAGCTCAGTTTCTCTGGCGGTGATTCGAAGGGAACGAGCGGGTACGACTCCATCTTGTCGAGGAAATTGACGACCGCCCGGGCGCTCGCATCGCGGGTGAACGAGTCGAAGGCGTCAGTGACCGCGTCGTTGTAGGTCTCGATTGGTTCGCGCAACCGCTCCGTGGGTGCACCCAGGTCCGCCCGTCCCAGCCGTGAGAGCCGTTCGAGTTCGTCGGTCTGGCGTCCGAGTTCCCTGATCTGGCCCTCGATCTCCGTCCGTGTTTCACGGTATGCCGCGAGCACCTCGTCGCGTTTTTCAAGTCGCTCGACGAGATCCGCGACGGGCTGGAGCTGTTCGCGAACGTGCGCGAAGTCCGACTTTTTGAACCACTTTTTTTCAAGATACTCGTCACACTCCGCGAAGGTCTCCGAGAGAAGCATATCCTCCGAGATACCACCCATCACCTCGTCGATACGGCTCTGGAACTCGACTATGGTTTCGATATCGCCGTCGTCACCGGTGACGGTCTCCTCGTACCGATCGAGCATGGCCGTAAACGCCTCGTATGCGTCGGCGAGTTTCTGCAGATCCGTCTCGCCAAACTCCTCGACGCGCTCCTGGGCGGTCTCGAGTTCGCGGTCGTACCGACCGAGCCGATCGATCAACTCGTCGACGTGGGCGTCACTCGTAGACATCTTCCGGATCGAAGACGCGATCTCCGACGATATCGCCGTCGAGCGTGCGGTAGAAACACGATTCGTACCCGGTGTGACAGGCCCCGCCGGCCTGCTCGACGAGATACAGGACTGCGTCACCGTCACAGTCGACGCGGATCTCCGCGGTCTTCTGGACATGGTCGCTTGACTGGCCTTTCTGCCAGAGTTCCTCCCGACTGCGCGAGTAGTAGTGTGCGAGGCCGGTCTCCCGGGTCCGTTCGATGGCCTCGCGCGTGACGTAGGCGAGCATCAGCACCTCGCCGGAGTCGACGTCCTGTGCGACGGCGGGCAGTAGTCCATCCTCGTCGAACTCGAGGGTTGGAGCCGCGGTGTCGCTGCTCATACGACAGGGGTGGATTGTGTCCGACATATGTCTTGTCTTGTCTCGTTTTGCCCCCGCCACAAATCACTAAGTGGACGCCAGTATAAAAGGAAACATGGAGACCCTGCTTCTCGATGCTCAGGACGTGAGCGAGAGCGCCCGGACGAGCGAGATGATCGACGCGGTTGCGGAGGCGTTTGCGGCCTACTCCCGTGGCGACGCACAGATGCCGGCAAAGTCCTACGTGGACCTCCCGCGGTACAACGGCGACTTCCGGTCGATGCCCGCGTACCTCGATACCGGGGAGTGGGACGCAGCAGGGGTGAAGTGGGTCAACGCCCACCCGGACAACCCAACGGAACACGGCCTGCCGACGGTACTGGGGACGATGATCTACTCGGATCCCGAAACTGCGGCCCCGCTGGCTGTGCTCGATGGGACGACCCTCACCAGACTGCGAACCGGGGCCGCGGCGGCCGTCGCGACCGACCATCTCGCCCGTGAGGACGCGACCTCGTTGGGGATTGTGGGGGCGGGGGTCCAGTCACACACCCAACTCGAGGCCATCGCCGAGGTGCGCGACATCACGACGGTCGTCGTCAGCGACGTCGACGACGACGCGGTCGAGGCGTTTCGGGAGCGGTACGAGGACAGCTACGAGGTTCGTGCTGGGACGATTGAGGCCGCAGGGGCGTGTGACGTCGTCTCGACGACGACGCCGGTTACGGAACCGATCGTCACCGAGGTTGGCGAGGGGACCCACATCAACGCAATCGGCGCAGACGCCACGGGGAAACACGAGATCGCCGACGGGATCCTCCAGGCGGCCACGCTCGTCATCGACGACCACGAGCAGTGTACCCACTCCGGGGAGATCAACGTCCCCTGGAGCGAGGGCCTCCTCGAGGACAGCGACATCCACGCGGAACTGGGGGAAATCGTTATGGGGCGTGCAAGCGGACGGACCCCGGCGGACGGTGTGACGGTTTTCGACTCGACAGGGCTCGCAATCCAGGACGTGGCTGCCGCACACGCCGTCTACAAACGGGCCCGGGATCGGGGGATCGGGACCCCCTTCTCGCTTACGGGTACGTCCACGTGAACAGCGCCCGGAGCCACCCCACCGGACTAAATGACGACGAAGTAGATGACCCCGCCGAGGATCGCAAGTACCACGCCGTAGATGACGAGGCTGATAACAAACGAAACGATTTTGAACGGGAGCATCACCAGTTTCACCGGTAGCTTGACGAGCGACCAGAGGAGGCCAATCAATTTTTTGATCATATCTGAACGTTCGCACGGACAGGGGTATCAATTTTATTTCTCACATCTGACACTATCCGGGCGGCGGATCCTTTTAAACAAAGTCCCGGACGTCGGAGTACCACATATCGTGTGCGTCCAGTTCGTCGATAGCGCGGGCGATCCGGACGGCGATCGCGTGCCAGCACAGCTGTTCGGGATCGGCCGTGTCGAGGTTGTACTCCGCGTCCTTGCAGGTGCAGGCGTCGTTCTCGACGATGTACTCCTCGGCGTGGCCAACGACAACGGTAAAGTCCCGGTAGGCCTTGACACGCTGTTCCGCGACGGCTTCGAGGGCGCGGTGACCGCGGTTGCCGTGCAAGGAGACGATCCGGTCGACTACATCGGGGGAGAGTTCACCGGCATCCGCGAGCGCTCGTTCCCACTCGTCGACCGCTGTCACAGGGGATAGTTCGCAAGCGAGGATAAAAATGGCGTCGGTCCCAGAGACAACGTTGATATCGGAGAGCCGCAAAACCTCTGTCGATGTCGCTGTTGCCCTCCGAGCCTGATGCCGAGCCGTCCGAGGACGCTGGCCCTCGTGTTATCGGCGTCGACAGCGAAGACGCGGGCGATGTTCTCGCCGCCCTCTCGTCGTCGACAGCGCGTGAGTTATTGAGTGAACTGCACCGGGAACCTGCACCGCCGTCGGCGCTTGCCGACACCGTGGGTACCTCGGTCCAGAACGTCCAGTACCACCTCCAGAAACTCGAACAGGCAGGCGCGATAGAGGTCGTGGACACCGCCTACTCGGCAAAGGGACGGGAGATGGATGTGTACGCACCCGCAGATCAGCCACTCGTGATCTTCGCGGGCGACCAACAGAAGGGCTCGACGATCCGGACGGCGCTCTCGCGACTGCTTGGCGCCGTTGGAATCCTCGGAATCGCGAGCTTCCTCGTCCAGGCAGTGTTTCAAGACGGCGCCCCCTGGGCAGAAGACGGGGCCGTCACCGTCGACGGGACGACAGACGACGGGGGCACGGCCCCGGAGGAGACCGACGAGGCGACTGCAGGCGGGGACGGCGGAGACGCAGGACCCGGAGACAGCGAGGGCGACGAGGCCGGGGGAGAGATCCAGACAGACAGCACAGACGAGCCATCGATCGAGGCGGAGACGGCGGGGGAGGGTGCCGAAACGGCAGACAGTGGGGGGGCAACTGAGGGACAGGACGCCGCGGCGGATACGGCGGTAAGCGAGACGGTACGTCCCGAGGAGTCGCCGCTCCCGGGTACCGACGAGGTCGAGACAGTCGTGGACACCGCGGGTAATCTCCCGCCGGGTGCACTCTTCTTTGCGGGTGGGTTGTTCGCTCTCGCTTTGATGAGTGCCTGGCTTTACGCCAGGGGGTGACAGTGCCGTTTGCGGAGCAGGCCCGTGAGAGATGAAAGCAATTATTCACAGCGATACCGAACAGGCCGAAAATGAGTGTTGGACGCACGCGACAGGTGAGAGGATGCGTATAATCGCCAAGTTCGGCGGGACGAGCGTTGCGAACGGTGACCGGATCAACCGCGCGGCCGACTCGATCGCTGCCACGGTCGAACAGGGCCACGAGGTCGCCGTGGTCGTCAGCGCAATGGGGGGGACGACAGACACGCTGCTCGAGGAGATGAAGTTCGAAGCGAGCGAGGAGGACAGAGCAGAGATCGTCAGTATGGGCGAGCGGACCTCCGTGCGGATGCTCAAGGGGGCACTCGAGTCACGCGATATTGATTCGACGTTTCTCGAACCGGGCCGTCCGGAGTGGCCGATCATCACCGACGAGTTTGGCGAGGTCGACGTACAGGAGACGGGAAAACGGGCAAAACGGTGCGCCGAACGGATGAGCGAGGGGATCGTCCCGGTTATTACGGGTTTTTTAGCACAGGATCATAGCGGAACGATCACCACGCTTGGCCGGGGCGGAAGCGACACGACGGCGGTCATGCTGGGCAACTACATGCAAGCCGACGAGGTCGTGATCGTGACTGACGTCGAGGGGGTTATGACCGGTGATCCGAACGTCGTGGAGGGTGCGCGTAACGTCGGCGAGATCACGGTCGACGAACTCCGGAACCTCTCGTTCCGGGGGGCGGAGGTGGTGGCACCCTCGGCGTTGGCATACAAGAGTGGCGATCTCAGGGTCCGGGTCGTCCACCACCAGCACGGGGGCCTACTAAGCGGCGGAACCTCGATCAAAGGTGAGTTCGAAAATCTGGTCGACCTCCAGGAGCGCCCACTGGTCTGTCTGACAGTCGCCGGCCGCGCGATCCGCAACGAGGCTGGCATCCTCGCAACGCTGTCAGGCGCACTCGCGGATGCCGGAATCAACATCGAGACCGTCTCCAGCGGGATGGACTCGATCAGTTTCTACGTCGATGACGGGGACGCCGAGGAAGCCGAAGCACTGCTCCACAGTTCCGTAATAAAAGATGATACCCTGTCGAGTGTCACGCTGGAGAAGGATATCGCAGTCATCCGGGTCACCGGCGGTGACCTCCAGAACGAAAGTGGAGCGGTCAATCAGTTGCTCACAGCACTTGCAGAAAACCGCATCTACCTCCACGACGTTGTCACGAGCGCAACCTCGGTCTCGCTTTTTGTCCCGTGGGAGGACTGTGACGATGCGCTCGATCTCATCAAGTCGGTCGTTACGTGAGCACACCGATCACGCCAGCCGGGGCAACCTCACTGCCCCTCTTCGAGACGACTGGCGAGGCGTTCAGGCAGGTCGGCCGACTCGATCTCGTGTTTGACGCGCTCGATATCGTAGCTGACCCGGCGTTCGTGCACGGTTCGTTCCGCGAGATCGAGGATTGCGTACGCCGCGCGGGGGTCCCCGTCTCGCGGTTGTCCGACACTGCCAGGGTTGAGAACTACCCCGTCGTCGAACTGCTCGTGACCCTGGACGTGGGTGTGGCCCAACACGAGCGCGTCTTCCTCACCGAGCAGGGTCGGGGCGAATTCGTCCGGGAAGGTGTACCGGTTGGGGTCGTCCGGGTGACCGTGGACGATCCGGAGTCGGCCGTCGAACTCCCGGCGGCTGTCGGGTAGGGAGTCGAGCCACCCGATCTGCTCGTCGGTGAGTGTCTCGCGGGCGTGACGGACGCCCGCGCCCGCCGTGCTGTTGAACCCGAAGGTGCCACCGCCAGCGACGGCGCGGTCGTGGTTGCCGGTAACCGTCGGTACCCCGCGGTTGCGGACGACTGCGACGCAGTCGGCGTGCCAGGGGTTGTACCCGACCACGTCGCCGGCACAGACGAGCGCGTCGACGGGGGGCATATCCGAGAGGACAGCGTCGAGTGCGACCTTGTTCCCGTGGATATCGGAGATGACACCGACCTGCATACCGAGGATTGGGTGAGCGATGCTTGTAGGCGTTTCGCCGTCCGACCGTCGACGAGCGAGGGACAGAGCGGCCACCACACAGCTATCGGACATTCCGATCCGCGCTCGCTGGGTTTTTTTCCTCCGCCGCGTTTGAGACGGGTAGATGGATCTGGAGGCGATCCCGGGTGTCGGGACGAAAACCGCCGACGCGTTACGGGAACTCGACGATCCCGAACGTGCGCTCCGTGAGGGGGACGTGGCGGCGATCGCACGGGCGCCCGGGATCAGCGACGGCCGCGCTGCGCGGATCGCCCGGGCCGCAATCCGAGAGCGACACGACGATCCCGGGGACTTCGCGGCGACACCACGGGCCCGCGAGATCTACCAGGCTGGGCTGGCGTTGCTCACAGACCGGGCGGTCACGACGTACGCCGAGAAGCATCTCGAGACACTGTACCCGAGCGCACGCCGGTCGCGGATCGAGGAGGTCAGAGGCCTCGTTGCGACGGCACTGGAGCGTGACCCGGAACTCGAGGTGCGCGAGGCCCTCGCGTCGGTCGAACCCCTCTCGGAACCTGAGAGCGTGCGTGTCCGCGACCGCTGTCTTGCAACGCGTGACGGCGAGCGCTACGCCGAGGCCCGCGAGACGGTCCCGGAGATAAGTGTGGAACTTGTCGACGATGCGCGACAGCTCGCGGAACTGGCGCGTGGCTACGCGACCGTCGTCGCGCTGGACGAAGGGTTTGCCGGGATCGATGTCGAGGGGGACATCCGTGTCGAACCGACTGCGCTCGAAGATCCGGTGAGCGTCGTCCCGGAGCGGACACTCGCGTTCTTTGCCCACAACAGGGAGACGTTGCAGGCGGCCATCCGGGTCCACCGGCAGGCTGCTCTGGAGCCACCCTGCCAACTGGACGCGCTCGAATCTGCACTGGCACAGCTGGGCGCGGACGGATCGATCCGTGGCGACGAGGAACTCGACCGGCTGACGGCCGCCGCCGGGGACGTAGACGCCGCGGTCAGCGAGGCAGAACGGGTCGCAAACGACCACCTTCGGAACGCAATCGAGAAACGGGACGTGACCATCGAGGGGACCGATCTGCTCTCACTCGTCGAGCGCGGCGCAGGGATCGACTC
>JAQCMX010000048.1 GCA_028274885.1 Haloarculaceae archaeon | reverse complement strand
GCCGGCGAGCGAATCACCATCGACGTGTTGGAGTCCGGAACAGGGGCCGTTGTCTGGCAGGCCGACGACGGTGGCCTGACCACCAGACTCAAACAGTTCGATGTCAAACAGTCCGAGGCCCCGGCACAGGGCAACTGGACCGTACTCCGCGCAAAACTAGAAAATGACGAGGACATCACGCTCCAGCACGACTACACGCCGAACTCGCCTGGATACGACGAGATGTTTAATTCCGTTGGTCACCAGATCAACGGTGAGTACAAGGGAACCCTCGACGGCAACGGACACGAAATTCGAGGTATAAAGATAGATGCACCCTCCAACACCAAAGCAGGATTCATCGGTATCCTACGACAAAAGGGGGTTGTAAAGAATCTCGACGTGACCAACTTCACAGTCACCGGTGCAAGGGATGTCGGATTTATTGGTGCAAACTGGGGGGGAACCGTGAGCAACGTTATCGTGGATGGTGCCACTGTCAACTCCACCGGCTCCGGCGGTTACAGCAAAGCCGGAATGCTTGTCGGGGATAACGACGGGACAATTCAGGACTCGTCCGTCAGCGGGACTATCAAGGGCAACAACAAGTCCATCGGCGGGCTTGTCGGAGAGAACACGGGTACGATTGCTGACTCGTCCGCCGAGGGCGGTGTCGAAGGCAACGACAAGGGTGTGGGCGGTCTCGTCGGCATCGATGGGGGCGGCGAGATTATCGACTCGTCCGCTGAGGCCAGCGTTACGGGTACAGATTGGGACGTAGGTGGTCTTGTTGGTAACAGTTTCGGCAATATCACTCACTCGTATGCCACGGGCGATGTCACGGGCGGCGAGTACTATACGGGCGGTCTCGTCGGGAGCCACTACGGCAATATCACTGAGTCGTACGCTACAGGCGATGTCGACGGAGAAAACCGTGTGGGCGGTCTCGCCGGGCATAACAGAATCTCATGGTACGAGAACCCAGTAACAATCACCGACTCGTACGCTACAGGTGATGTCAGCGCCAGCGGGAATCGGGCAGGCGGTCTGGTCGGGCTGAATAAAGGCCAGATTGAAACGTCGTTTGCCGTGGGTGAGGTCACTGGAGGCAGTGGGGCAAGCTACGTGGGGGGGCTGGTCGGCGATACCAGAGACAGAGGCGTCAACAACGTGACGGACTCCTACTGGGATACGGGTACGACCGGACAGTCCAGTTCCGACGGCGGCACCGGTCTCACGACCGCGGATATGACGGGCAGCGGAGCGTTGAACAATATGTTCGGCTCCAATGGCGTGTGGGGCACGACGGCTGACTACCCGGTCTTGCAGGCACTCGACGAACAGACCCAGCTTGACGCCAGAGACTGAGCGGCGACACAGACTGACGCCGTTGCCCGGATGCCAGCGGTTGAGACCGCGGGACCGTAACCGTAAGTATGGTGACATTTCCCGCCGCCGTCACCCGAGCGGATGGCGACGACGTTGGTGGTGTGGTCGAACGCCTGCCCGAGGCCGCCGGTCGCGAGGATGACGCCGTCGCTGCCGTAGAAGCCGGCAACCTCGCCCGTCTTGATATCGTAGTCTACTGGCTGTGCGTCTTTCAAGAATTTCGCCACCACGTGATGGCGAATATCGTGGATCAGTTACAGCCAACAGTATCACACACCCGTTCGCGATTTACAGAGGGCCCGAAACGCGCGATTGCGACAGGGAACGCCGAGGCAGACACACGCACCGACGACCGGGTGGCAGACACCATTGGCGACGGCATCATCTGTCCGATCTGTGAGACCCGCAACGACCCGGGGTACCGATACTGTCGCGAGTGTGTGAGCGAACTCCCGACGGGCCTTCTCGTTACCGCTGGGTCCGTCGGGGGGAAAGCCGACGTATGTCGTAAACGGCTATCACAGTCCTGGAAGCCTACCACCCCGATACAGAACAGATGGCGGTTTCGTTGTGGCTGGTAGTCTGATCAGTTTGGCTCCGTCCAGAAGTGGCCCCCGATCCGACGCGGCTCAGGCACCGACAGCGTCCTCGATCAGTTCGACCAGTTCCCTGTAATGCTCCGTGCCCGCACCCTTCTGGACGCACTCGTTCACGCCAGCTGCCATCGCTCGTGCGGCATGGTCACTGTCGGCCGCAGCCGAGAAAATAAAAAAGGGCAGGTCTGGATGCCCCTCCGCCACGGTTTCGAACAGCGCTACACCGTCCATTTCGGGCATCCTGAGATCGCTGACGACACAATCAAACCCCTCCTCGTCGATCCGGTCGATGGCCTCGCGGGCACTTCGTTCGGTTTCGACGCCGATCCGGTCGCTCTCGCGCTCGAGGAACGTCCCTGTCAGATCGAGGAGGTCGGGATCCTCGTCCACCACCAGGACATCGATCCGGTCCCCCATCGTCAGACGGTGCCTGTGTCCACGGCGCCGTTGATCCGGACAAAACCGTGGTCACAGTCGGTACAGGCCCACTTGACCTTCTCGCCAAGCTGGACCATCGTGCTTGCTGAACGATAAAACGTCTCAGCACCACACTCCGGACAGTCGTGTTGCAACCTCATATATCTCTTTTTTCCCGCGATATAAATTAAGTTGTGGGGTCCAAACCCCGTCCCGGGCGGTTGCGATAGCTCCGACACGATTATGATCCGTCCCCACACATCACCGCGTATGCAGAAGGCGACCGAGTGTCACTACTGTGGCTACATCGTCCGCTGGAACCCCGAAACCAGGGAAGGACCGACCGTCTTCTTCGAACAGGGCCTGTGTCCGAGCTGTGAACGCTCCTTTGAAGACCGGGCTCCTGTCTCCGCGCGGCGAGGTCGAAAGCGCCGGTGATCGTGCCGGGCACCGGAGCGACCAGGCACAACTCGCGAGCGGTACGCCTTTCGTCCTCGCGTGACTTGGACACGGTATGCAGACAGTCATTCTCGCTGCGGGAGAGGGCACGCGAATGCGACCCCTGACTGCGTCCCGTCCGAAACCGATGTTGCCGGTCGCGGATCGTCCGCTCGTGGCACATACGGCCGACGCAGCCGTCGAGGCCGGCGCAACCGAGTTGCTGTTCGTGGTCGGCTACGCCGGCGAGGACGTCAGGAGCTACTTCGGGGACAGTTACCGCGATGTGGCCGTCACCTACGCGCGGCAGTCCGAACAGCGGGGCACGGCCGACGCAGTCCGGGCTGCACGCGAGCACCTCGATGGCGAGTTTGCCGTTCTCAACGGTGACGACCTCTACGACAGCGGAGGGATCGCGGAACTGTTCGCCACGGGCCCCGCAATCGCGGCCTACAGGGTGGACAATCCGGCGATCTACGGCGTTCTCTCGACGGACGAGGGGGGTTCTTCGCCACGCGCAACTGCGATAACCGAAAAGCCAGACGACCCTCCCTCCTCGCTTGCCAATACGGGTGCTTACGTGTTCCCCGGCGAGGCGGTCGGGTGGCTCGACGTCCCCGAATCTGAGCGTGGCGAGTACGAACTGACCGACGTCGTGGCACGGATGATCCAGCAAACAGATGTCGTCGTCGTCGAACTCTCCGAGTGGCTGGGTGTGGGTCGCCCCTGGGAACTGCTCGAAGCAAACGAGCGGACGCTTGCCACACTCGATCGGGAACTGCAGGGGGAGATCGCCGCGGGTGCAACGGTCCGTGGCCGCGTCGTCGTCGAGGCAGGGGCGACAATCGAACCCGGCGTCGTGATCGAGGGTCCCGCGTGTGTCCGGGCTGGCGCGACGGTCGGTCCGAACGCCTACATCCGCGGACACACCCTTCTCGGCGAGGACGTCCACATCGGGCACGGCGTCGAGGTCAAAAACAGCGTCGTCATGACAGAGACGAACGTGCCACACCTCTCGTACGTCGGTGACAGCGTCCTCGGACGCAACGTCAATCTCGGCGCGGGGACGAACGTGGCCAATCTCCGTCACGACGACGCGGAGATTTCGATAACGGTCAAAGGCGAACGTGTCTCGACGGGGCGTCGTAAGTTCGGCGTCGTCGTCGGTGACGGCGTGAAAACAGGGATCAACACTAGCCTGGATCCGGGTGTGACACTCTCGAAAGGGGCCCAGACGACCCCCGGAGAACAGGTTTCGCGTGACCGATAACATGACTGACTCGTCCGACCGGTCTGCCGACACGCGCCGGGGTGGTTCGGAATCGGGGGCCACGGCTCTCCGGCTTCGACAGTACGATCCCCGAGACAGCGAGGCGGTCGTCTGCCTCGACGGGTGGGCACTGCGCGATGTCGGCACCGATCCCGACGATATCCCGGGCAACGAGGATGTCCGTGCAATCACTTCGACCTACCTCGACGCTGGCGGGGCGTTTCTGGTCGGTGTGCTCTCGGGTCCCCGACAGGCGGTTCTGGGCTCAGACGACAGTCTTGACACACCAGACGCTCCGGAACGACCCGACCGACTCCGCACCTTCGACGGATGGCTCGTAGCTGCCGGCGGATTTCTCCCGAGCGAGGACGGCTACGAGGACGAACGCACAGTTTCCGGCGCCGCGGAACTCCACCGGATGCGCGTCGCGCCGTCCGTCCAGGGACGGGGCTACGGGTGGCAGCTGCTCGACGCCCTCGAGAGCCGCGCCGCCGCGGCTGGCTTCGATCTGCTGCTCGCAACCACCGCACGCCGACAGACGGCCGCAGTCAAACTGTACCGGTCTGCCGGGTACACCGAGATCGAGCGCTCCCGATACAAAGGGTACGAACTCGTCCACTTCCGGCGGTCGATTCACGACGGCTGAGCAGGGATAGCCGCCCGCGCCGCTTTGGACGCGATGTCAGCCAGTCGGACCGGAACGCTGTGTGAATGTATCTGCCTCGTGGCTGACCCCGTTCGGACGCGATAGCGTGAACACATTACTTATATCAAATCAGCCACAAAGATCTATCGAGGGATGGTATATCGCTGGCGCTGTCGCAACTGCGATTTCTCCACCTGGTCTGCCAGCAACGAGACGACCGCAGAAGCGGCAAAATCTCACCTAATCAAACACTACGAGCGGAACATCCGTACGGAGGATTTCGGTGTGGCCTGGTCCTGCCCGTACTGCGAGACCGAACAGCGTGGGCACGACAAAGAGCAGATGATTCAGGCATTCAAAGATCACCTCTTCGGGCACGTCGAACCACTGCTGGAATCCGGTGTCCACGTTGCGGACGACATCGGCAGGACCGGGAACATCCTTGTCAATGCACCACTCGAAAGCACCGGAGCGGACAACGCCCGGATCCACTTTCTCGCGCCCGCCGACGTCTGTCTGTTCGTTACCACGAACCCAAAACGGCGAATCGAACTCCTCGACGAGGAACTCTCCGAGTGGCCGGCGTGGTCGATCATCATCACGACGAAATCCCAGCCCATGGCCGGCATCGATGGGATCGATTTCTCGACTGTTCCCCTCGAAGTCGTCCAGTTAAACAAGAGTCTTGGTCTCTCTAGCCTCGGTGAAACAGTCGCACGTGTGCTGGACGAAAACGAGTCGACGAGCGGCAAAATCTCGATGGAGATCGATATCCTTCCCGAGATTATCGCGAAGTTCGAACTCCAGGACGTGTTCAACTTTCTGCACCTTTTTACCTCCCGGTCTGAACGGGCCGGCGCACTTTCACACTACTATTTTAATCCCGAGACCCAGTCCGAATCGACCGTCAACATCCTCGATCAGGTGTTTGATATGCAGATCAATGCCAATGGGAGCGTCTTCGAATCTCACTCGTGAGCTACGGTCCGCCCTCGTCCCGTTTTTTTTCCGTGTAGTCGGCCGGTTCGCGGACGTAGGTGTAGTTGACGGAGTTGCGGACGACCTCGCTGATCTGTTCGGTCCCGATTTCATCGAGAACCGCCTCCGCACGCTCGATTGCATCGTCGGACCCCGCTTCGCTCTGGACGAAAACCTGAAGACGCTTTTGTAGATCCTCACTCCCGAGGCGAACGAGACTCTCCTTGGCCATTTCTCCGAGCTGATTGTCGTCGAGCACGTCCAGCAAGCCCTCGTGGACCGCTTCGATTCCCTCGTCGTCCGGTTCCAGGACGTTACCGAGCAACCACACGACGCGGCGCTGGACTGTCAGCTTTGGGCTGGACTCGATGATATCTAGCAGTTGTTGGATCAGTTGCTGGGAGTCCGCCTCACCGAGTTGTTCTGTGACCACCTCTCTGATCTCGCTCTCCGACCCCTCCTGTGGGTTCATCAACTCGACGAGAGAGATGATCGCCGCCTGCCGGACAGTCTCCGATTGGTCGTCGAGTGCCCTGACGAGTACGACCAGCGGCTTCGTGCTGGCGAGTCCGCTGAGCTCCGTCACCGCAATCTGTCGGACCTGTTCGTCGTCGACACGGGCGGCCGGAATGAGCGCCTCTAGTGCGGATTCGGTCCCGACCGCTGCCAGCGCGTTTGCCGCCGCCCGCTGGACGCGCGGGTCCGTGTCGTCGAGTTTTTTCGCGATCGGATCGACCGCACGTTCGTCGCCGATGATGCCACAGGCCCGTACTGCGCGTTCCCGAACCCGCGGATCCACGTCGTCGAACGCTGTCACGAGGTGTGAGATGACATGCTCGTCACCGAGTTCCCCCAGTGTGGTCGCAGCGACCATCCTGAACTCCGGGTAGTCGGCGTCGAGCCAGTCGGTCAGGTGGCTTGCTGTCATCCAGTCGGGCGTCTCGCTGGCGTCAAAATCGGAGAGAGTCGTAATCAGGCGTTCGAGTGACTCGCGTCCGTGGCGGTAGAGTGCATCGATAGCGCGGGCCCGAACGCTGTCGTCGGTCTCGTTGAGGACTGCGTTTATTAGTTCCCGGACGATCTCTTCGCGGTCGATCGACCGCTGGACGTCAGCGAAGTCTCCAAGAACCTCGGCCGCACGCCGTCGTACGACCGGGCGCTCGGAGTGTTTCATATACGCGACGATCTCGGTCGTCTGTCCCTCTCGTGCAAGCTGGTAAAGAAACGAATCGTCGAGTTCCTGTTCGTCGTCGTACATCGGTCCAGCTGAAACCCTCTTAATTGGCTGTTGGATGCGTACGAGTATGTATGTTACTCCGTAGGTACACCTCTGATACTGTGGGGGCCCTCCGCCGATAGAGGTGCCGACCCTGTGATTGTCAGCTCAGGTCGAACTTCTCGGCTGCGGTCTGCATGTCCTTGTCCCCCCGGCCACAGAGGTTGATGAGGATCGTGTCGTGGCGATCCTCCTCTGCGAGTTTCACCGCGAGGGCAACAGCGTGGCTCGGTTCGAGGGCGGGGATGATCCCCTCGGTTTCGCTGAGTTCGCGGAAGGCTGCGAGTGCCTCCTCGTCGGTGACGGCGTGGTACTCCGCACGGCCCAGTGCCTGTAATGCGACGTGTTCCGGGCCGACAGCGGGGTAATCCAGCCCCGCGCTCACCGAGTGGTTCTCGGTGTCCTCGCCGATGGTCTTCGTTTTCATCCCCTGGAATATATCCGGGTCCTCTCTCTTGCTCGCCGACAGCGGCGCGGAGTGACGTCCCGAGTCGATCCCTTTACCACCGGGTTCGGCCCCGTAGAAGGCGACGTCGTCGTCTTTGAACGCGTGAAAGAGACCGATTGCGTTTGACCCCCCACCCACACAGGCCACGCAGGCGTCTGGCAGTTCGCCGTGGAGCTTCTGGATCTGCTCTCGAGCCTCCCGCCCGATGACGGACTGGAACTCCCGGACCATCCGCGGGAACGGGTCCGGACCGACCGCACTGCCCACGAGATAGTGGGTCTGGTCGGTATTCTCGACCAGGTCCTCGAGCGCGACGTCGACCGCCTCGGCCAGCCCCTCGTTGCCCCGTGTAACCTCCTCGACGTCGGCCCCGAGCAGGCGCATCCGGAAGACGTTCATCTCCTGGCGGTTCATATCCTTCCGACCCATGTAGACGGTCGTGTCCATATCCAGCAATGCACCGACCATTGCTGTCGCGGTCCCGTGCTGACCGGCCCCCGTCTCAGCGATCAACCGGTCCTTGCCCGCCTGTTTCGCGAGCAGCCCCTGCCCGAGCGTGTTGTTGAGTTTGTGCGCACCGCCGTTGAGCAGCCCCTCGAACTTGAGGTATATGTTCGCGTCGTAGCGCTCGCTGAGCGACTCCGCGTGAAACACCGGTGTCGGTCTGCCCCCGTAGTGTTTCAGTAGATATTCGAACCGTTCCTGGAACGCGTCTGATTCGATTGCTTCCTCGAAGCCCTGTGCCAGTTGTTCAAGCGGTTCCTCGAGCGGTTTCGGGACGTGACGGCCACCGAACCCCTCGAAGCTTCCTTCCTGTGTCATACCCATTGTTCCGGAGAGTGTTCTAATAAACTTCCCGCTCAACGTCGTACCAACTGACAGAAGGTGGAGTTGACAATGTATGGGGTTAAGTAGACCCGCCCCGTCGTACCGGTCATATGGTGGATCCGACCTCGGATCACAACGAAAATATTTCAGAGGATGAGGCACCATCGTGCAGCACCTGCGGCGAGCCGATACTGAACAGTCCCAACCACCGCGTCATCACCTGGATCGAAGACGAGAAGATCCAAACGGCCCACTTCTGTGACGAGAGGTGCCGGATGGACTGGGATAGCAAGTAGCCCGAGGGCTCACGCCAGCGGTTCCGCCTGCTGTCGGGACACCAGATATGCGGCGACTGTCATCACGTTTATGCCAGGAACAAGTGAGAGCACGGCCCAAAACAGTGGTCCCCCTTCCCAGGTCGTCGTAGTCCTGCGATCCCAGGCGTCCAGATACGTCGACACCGGCAACACGACCAGATTTGCGAGCAGCCAGACGACGACGAACGCCACCGACGCAGCCAGCCACTCGACCCCGAATATCATCGTCAACGCCAGCGCGAGGTTCACCCCCAGTCCGGCGTAGATACCGTACACTGCCGTTCGTTTGCCTCTGGGTTGCTCCTCTGGCAACGCGGGCACGTAGTAATCATCCTGGACCTCGAGCAGGACTGTCTTCCCGTGGAGATCGGCGAACCTGTCCATCGGTACGTCCTGCAAATCCAGCAAGGTTGCCAGTCGGTCGCTGACTTTCGTCTCCGGCCACTCGAAGTATGTCACCACTGTCTGTTCGTCGGTCCCCTCGAGAACTACGTACAGCGCCAGCGCGTCTGTGGTTGTCACGGCCACCGGGTAGTCGGCCGGCACCGCCGAGGCATGGACCTGTTCGACGTCGATCGCCCGGCCCCGCACCTGCATCGCTTTCGTGAGATGGCCGAGTTCCTCTTCCACCTCGATGAACGATTCGGCTGCGGTGTCCAGTTTCGCCTGTTGGTCCCCATTCCGTTCGGGAGACCCCTCCTCGCCACTCCTGTGTCCCTCGTTGTCCTCGGTGGCTCGCTCGCCTGTCGTCACCACGTCGTCGTTTTTTTCTCCCACGGCCTGGTTTCGGTTTTGCTGTCACGACAACTAAACGTGTCGTTACCCGGTACGGCACTTCGGCCGGTCCGGCGACAGCCAGAGGGCAACTGCGTATCGTAGGCGTCGCCCTCGCCTTGCTCGTTCCCGACCGGCGGCCTGTCGGGTTCGTCGGCACCCGATTCACCCGCCCTTTCCGGTTTGTCCGTTGGGGTCTGATCGGGCTCTTCGGCCGGTGGTTGTCCCTGCTGTGATCGCTGTTTTGCTGACCGGGTTTGGTGGCTGTGCTGGCTCTCCGAGCGGCTGGCCGGACTGTTGGGTGCGTTGGTCCTGTTCCGGCTGCGCGGGTGGTCCCTGCCCTGCCCCTGTTGAGCCTGGGAATCCTTTTTTTATCTCTCGTCAGCGCCGATGGTGTCTTTCACCCCGGCAAAATAGCCCTTCCGCTCTAAGTAGACGATACCGAACAGACCGATACCCAGGACGGTCAAATATACCGACTGTATCCCGTACGTATTGAATAGGCTATCGAACACCGCGAGTACCCCGTCGAAGACGGTCTGTGCCTGGTCCTCTCCGTCCGGGGCGGCGGCGTCTTCGATGGCGCTCGTTGCGATACCGCCGGCACCGAACCCGACGAGGACGCCGATCACCCCCGTGATCGCGAGCGCGACACCGGTTCTCGAGACGGTGTCCCTGGCCGAACGGGTCAGACCGAAGATTCCGCCCGCAAAGACCAACACGAGCAGCGGCAACAGCCACGTCGCAGTGTTGATACCCGTCAGTCCCGACTCTATGAGACTGAGGCCGTCCTCGTCGAGTTCCTCCTGAACGTCGTCGCCGAACCGTATCTCGTCGTCGAGTTCGGTCTGTAGCCGCTCGTTGATTTCGCCGGCGAGTGCACGCTCCAGGTTTCGTTCGGCCTCTTCACGCTGTTGGGTGTACTCGTCGTAGTTATCAAGCTCCGGGTCGGTCAACCCGTCGATGATGACTTCCTGTAGCTCGATTGTTCGCCTGATCGTCTCCTGTGACACCTCGTCGCTCAGTTCTGTCCGCGTGCTCTCGGCCGCCTGTCCTTCCAACTCCTGGTTGAGGGCAAGAAGTGCTGTCTCGGTTCCGATCCCGCCCGTTTCCTCCTCGATCGTCTCGCGGATATCCTCGCGTGCCGCTGCGTAACCGGTCTCGTCGGCGTTCAGTTGGGCGACGATATCGGTCGACACCCTGACATCAAACTGTCGACTCTCGAGGTCGGCGCTCCGGGCGAGAACGCCCGTGTCGATTCGGATGTTGTCCCCGCTCACGCTGATCCGGTCTTTGATCTGCCCGATGTCGATCCAGAGTTCCAGCGTTTCGGTGTCACCGCGAGCGAAATCGAGAAACAGTTCCAGGTTCCGTTCGACCTGCTGGGCGACGTATTCCTCCGTAAGTACGTTTTCGAGTATCCCCGCGACATCTATGCTGACACCCTCGGGTCGACCACTCGCCTCGGCCTCCTCGTCGATCTCCTCCTCGATTGTCTCCTGTGCCTCCGAGATCAGTTCCGTATAGATGTCCTCTTCCTGGAACGTATCCGAGATGTGGCCCGAGTCGAGAACCGTCCTGTCTGTCGCGATGGCAGCGTTCGCCACGCCTGCCGACAGGACAATCAGAAAGGCGAGCAGCCCGACCCCCACCGTTCGGGCTGTGCTCATCCGTTTTTCCCCCTGTCTGTGACGCCTCTTCGGGCGGTTCTGTACTTTTTACCGGAGGTGACCTGTCGCATGCTCTACTGTCCCTGTCGGCACTGGTATTTATAAAATTTGAGGAAGGATAGCAACCCCGCGGTCACGATCTTCTGGCCGGCGACGGTCCGTGTCTCGACGCCGTTAGAGGCTGTTTAACCGAATGCGCTACTCACGTCCACATCCTCCCTGGCCCGTTCACTCGCCCGGAACAGTTCCTCGTTCTGTAACCCCATCTGGCGGGAGAGAATGAGATAGGGAAACTGTGCGATCCGGGTGTTGTATCGGGTGACGGCCTCGTTGTAAAACTCCCGTCTGTCGGAGATCTGGGATTCGATATCTGTGATGCGTTCCTGGAGTTGCATCATGTTCCGCTGGGATTTGAGCTCCGGGTATTCCTCGACGCGTGCCCGAAAGTCAGCCATCGCTGTTCTGACCAACCGGTCGGCCTGGGCCTGCTCCTTGGGCGTCTCTGCCTTTTGACCCTGTTCGCGTGCCTGGGTCAGTTCGACCAGCACACCCTCCTCCTGGTCCATGAACTCACTCGCCGCGTCCACGAGTTTCGTTAGCTCGTCCTGGCGCTGTTTGAGTAACACGTCGATGTTTTGTTTTGCCTGATCGACACGCCGGTTGAGACTCACAAGCTGATTGTAGATATTAACGATGTATCCCACAAGGAGTACGACTATCACTAACGCCACGAACCCCCCGACGATTGCCAGCACCATGGTGCAAACCTGTTCATCTATCTGTGAAAATAATTACGATGTGCCGGGTCGTACAGCCCTCTTGGTCAGAGATGGCTGGGTGCCGGCCGACAGCGATGGCAGCAGATGTATGACGTGTACTGACAGGTTGGTCCTCTCGTGTCCTGCGATTCCGCCGGTGTGGCTGTCTGACGGCTGTCTGACGCCATTTGATAAGGCTTGAGCTATATATCTATTGTATGCGCGGGCGCCGCGGCGAATTCGAGCGGATCCGGTCGGTCCTCGAGGGTTGCGAGACCGACCAGCCGCTGACGGCGCGTGAGATCATGCAGGTACTCGAAGAACACGGCGAGGAGTTCGACAGTGCTCACCGCGTCGCGACAGTTCTGGGCCGTCGAGCCCAAAGCGGGGAGGTCGAGGTGATCCGGGACCAGCCCTACCGGTACCGCTTTCTCGAGGACGACGACTGACCGTCTCCTGTGTGGATCCTCTGTTCGCCCCGAACAGCCCCAACTCCGACCCGAACTGGTGTCTGTTTTTACCCCCCAGTTCCTGTCACCGTGACCCATGACACACGTCGGCAATACGATATTCGAAACTCCGTTTCGACTTTCGTATTCTTTCGCCGGGCTTATTACGATGTGCGGACTCGTCTGGGACAATGATAGACGAGAAAGACCGTACGATACTACTTATCGGTAGTGGTCCGATCAAAATCGGTCAGGCGGCCGAATTTGACTACTCCGGCGCACAGGCTTGCCGTGCCCTTCGGGAAGAAGGCGCGAGGGTCGTGCTCGTCAACTCCAACCCGGCGACGATCATGACCGATCCCGATATGGCCGACAAGGTGTACATCGAACCGATCACGACCGAGGCAATCGCCGAGATCGTCCGAACAGAACAGCCCGATGGCGTCATCGCTGGGCTGGGCGGACAGACCGGGCTAAACGTCACCGCGGAACTGGCCGAGGCGGGCGTTCTCGAGGACCACGACGTCGACGTGATGGGAACGCCGCTGGATACGATCTACGCCACCGAGGATCGCGACCAGTTCCGCAGGCGCATGGAATCGATCGATGAACCGGTCCCCGCATCGGTCACCATCGAACGTGTCGAGGAGGTCGAAGACGCAGTCGAGGCGGTCGGTGGCCTACCTGTCATCATGCGGACGACCTACACGCTCGGCGGCGCGGGGTCGGGTGTCATCGACGACATGAGTGAACTCAAAGAGACTGTCCGCCGTGGGCTCACGCTCTCGCGGGACAACCGTGTGATGCTCACCGAGTCTATCGACGGGTGGATCGAACTCGAGTACGAGGTGATGCGCGACGCCGACGATTCGTGTATCATCATCTGTAACATGGAAAACATCGATCCGATGGGGATCCACACCGGTGAATCGATCGTCGTCACACCCTCACAGGTCATCCCCGACGAGGGCCACCAGGAAATGCGCAGTACAGCGCTGAAGGTGATCCGCGAGTTGGGCATTCAGGGGGGTTGTAACATCCAGTTCGCGTGGCGCGACGACGGCACACCGGGTGGCCAGTACCGCGTCGTCGAGGTGAACCCACGCGTTTCCCGCTCGTCTGCCCTGGCCTCGAAGGCGACGGGATATCCCATCGCCCGTGTCACCGCGAAGGTAGCACTCGGCAAGCGCCTCCACGAGATCGAAAACGAAATTACCGGTCAGACGACGGCTGCCTTCGAGCCCGCCATCGATTACGTCGTGACAAAGATCCCACGCTGGCCGAAAGACAAGTTCCGCGATGTCGCGTTCGAACTCGGGCCGGCGATGAAATCGACCGGCGAAGCGATGGCGATCGGCCGGACCTTCGAGGAGTCGATGCTGAAGGCACTCAGAAGCTCCGAGTACGATCCGGCAGACGACCTGTCGGCGGTATCTGACGACGAACTCGACTCTCAGTATCTGGCCCGACCCACACCGGACCGTACCTTCGCGATCTTCGAGGCCTTCGAACGAGGCCACGAGGTCGAGGAGGTGCGCGAACGTACCGACATCCGGGAGTGGTATCTCGAACGGTACAAACGCATCGCCGAAGCCGCAAACGCGGCCTCCGACGGAGACTTTTCGATCGCCGCATCGGCAGGGTTTACAGATCACGAGATCGCCACGCTCGGTGGCGGTGACTTCGAGGATATCCACCCCTCCTGGCTCCCGGAACGTCTCACCGACGAGCGCGGTGCCGTCGAGGGCGAACCCACGCCGGACGGGGGCGTGCAGGGGGTCACCGTCGACAGTGTGGACGACGCGACCACCGACCGTGATTTCAAGCTCGTGGACACCTGTGCCGGCGAGTTTGCCGCGACGACGCCGTACTACTACTCCGCGCGTGATCCAGTCTCCCAGCTACACCGTGACGAACTCCGTGTCGACCGTGATGCCGAGAGTGTCGTTGTCGTCGGGGGCGGTCCGATCCGTATCGGCCAGGGGGTCGAGTTCGACTACTGCTCGGTCCACGCGGTCGACGCGTTACAGGAGATGGGGATCGACGCCCACGTCGTCAACAACAACCCGGAAACTGTCTCGACCGACTACGACACCTCTGACGGCCTCTTTTTCGAGCCTATTACCGCAGAGGAGATCGCCGACGTCATCGAGGCAGTCAACGCCGACGGGGTAATGGTGCAGTTCGGGGGCCAGACGAGCGTCGACGTGGGGCGTCCGCTGGAACAGGAACTCAAGCGCCGCGACCTGGACTGTGAGATCATGGGCTCGTCCGTCGAGGCGATGGATCTCGCCGAGGACCGCGACCGGTTCAACCGACTCATGGCTGAGCTGGGAATCGCACAGGCCGAGGGTGGTACCGCAACAAGCAAGCGGGAAGCAATCGACCTCGCTCACGAGATCGGCTACCCGGTGCTCGTCCGGCCCTCGTACGTGCTGGGTGGGCGCGCGATGGATGTCGTCTACAACGACGAGGATCTCGAGACGTACATCGAGGAGGCAGTGCGTGTCTCGCCGGACAAGCCGATTCTCGTCGACGAATTTCTCGCCGACGCCGTCGAACTTGACGTCGATGCTGTCTCCGATGGCGAGAACGTCCTCATCGGCGGGGTGATGGAACACGTCGAGACTGCCGGTGTCCACTCGGGTGACTCCGCGTGTATGATCCCACCTCGGTCGCTCGGCCGGGACGTAAACCGGCGCGTGCGCGAGGTCGTCGAAAAGATCGCTCAGGAACTCGATACCGTTGGCCTGTTGAACGTCCAGCTTGCGGTCCGTGACGGCGAGGTGTACGTGCTGGAGGCCAACCCACGTTCCTCGCGGACAGTGCCGTTCGTCTCGAAAGCCACCGGCGTCCCGATCGCGAAAATCGCGGCGAAGGTGATGGCCGGTGCGACCCTGGAAACCCTCGATTACGAGGAGCAGATCCCCGAACAGATAAGCGTCAAGGAGGTCGTTTTACCGTTCGACCGCCTGCCCGGCAGCGATCCGAGACTCGGTCCGGAGATGAAATCGACCGGCGAGGTGATGGGAACGGCCGATACCTTCGGCAAGGCCTACCAGAAGGCACAGATGTGTGTCGGCAAACCGATCCCGCTCGAAGGGACTGCGATAATCGACCTCCCGGTGGTCGGCTTCGAGGAGTTTTTCGACGTCTACGAACTTGACGACTTCGCGGACACAGCGGCGGTCAAGCAGGCACTGCACGACGGCGAGGTGGATCTCGTCATCTCACGCGAACGCGATATCCTTGAGGTCTGTGTCGACGAGACGATCACGTACTTTTCCACGATCGAGAGCGCACAGGCCGCCCTCGAGGCGATCCGACACGAGGGCGAACCACTCGACGTCGAACCGGTCGACAATCGTCCGAAACTCCAGGAGTACTGGGGACAGCCAAAGGAACGGGAGGATCTGCGCACCCAGATCGAGACGCTTCGAGAGATCGCCGACGAGGGCTATCTGGCTGCGATCGCTGGCGAGCAGACCGACGAGGTCGTGACAGCACTCGATACGGTGATCGACACGATCGACAACTCGGTCGTCCTGCTCGGAACCGGCGAGGGGGACGAGTTGGCCACACTCGAAGCGCGAATCGACGAACTCGGGTACAACGGGACCGTCGCCGCCGATCTCCCGGGCGAGGGTGAGGATGCCCTCGCGACGTATCTGATGCTCTCGAAGTTCTCGGTGTTTATCGACCGGGATCCCTCGGCTCGCCTGACCGAAGTCGAGACAGCAAAGGCACAGGAGGACGTGCTTGCTCGGCTCGTCCCGGCGGACACCGAGCGCCAGCAGACACACCTCCTTGGCGGCCACAACGCGGAGGTCGAACACATCGAAACGTTCGGGTTCGAGGACAGTCCGCTCGACGTGCTCGACGATGCGATCGAGTGGGCCGAGTCGGTCATCGAGCGTCGCCGACAGTCAACCCGAGACCGCTTGCCGTGGGGCCGGGAGTAATCGACCGACGGTCTCGAATCTGCAGCGTCGACCGTATCGAATCAACTCTGCACTGCCCAGAGCCTACCGAAACGATTATTATTCCATGTGCAGAACGTGCACATACGATGAGCGCGAGCGACGATCCGCGGCGGGTTCACTTTCAGTCCCCCGAATATCTGGTCGAGCGGCTCGACGCGGTGGCCGATCTGTTCGACAGAGACCGGACGGATCTTCTCGTCGAAGCGATCCGTGAGTATCTCGAAGAAACCGCGGATAGCGAGCCGTTTCAAGAGCGCGTCGCAGCCCAGTACTACGACGGCCAGATAGAGTTCGAGACGGTCAAACAGTTGGTCGGAGCAGAGACGGCTCAGCGGCTTCGCCTCCTCAAGGCAGATATCGAGGACGAACCGCTGGATCTCGCTGCGCCCGACGACACCGATATCTACGGCGACGATGCGACGACGGTCGACGACGCTGCCGATCAATGAGCGGAGCCGAGTTACGGACGGTCGTCGCCGACACGAGCGCACTGCTAAGTCTCGCTGTACCGCGAGCGGATGCGGAATACGATACTGACACCGCTCCGGATCCCTTGCAGTATCTGCTCACCTCCTGTGCTGTCTCTCTCCCGCCGGAAGTCCTCGACGAACTCAAAGACATCATACAGTATGAGGACATCCACGAAGCAGCGGCGACCAACGTCCTCGCGGCCGACACTCACTTCACCGTTGCAGACCCGTACGAGCTATCCGATGCCCCTGATTCGCGCCCGACGTTCGGTCTCGACGACGGCGAAGCCGACGGGATCGTTCTCGCGAACGCGATCGACGCCGATGGGTTTCTCACTGACGAGTTCAGTGGGACGAACTTTGCCCTCGTTCATGCCGCGTTGCAGGGACCACGCATCGTTCCGACACCGCGACTCGTCTGTGACTACGCTCGTAACGGGCATCCGACCGACGGCGAGGCGCGGACGCTCCTGACGGTGATGGGTGCCCACCGAAGCTGGGAGACAAACCCGTACGTCATCCGGATGCGACAGCACCTCGAAGCAGACGATACGTAACCACTGACCCTCTCCGGAACGATCCGTGGTCTGAAAGGTTCCCGAACCATTTTCTGATATACTGTAATCCATTCAGGTATGCCCTATTGTCCGGACTGTGGGACCGAAGTCGGTCCTGAGGTAGCATTTTGCTCGAACTGTGGCACGAATCTGTCCCAGCAGACAGAATCCGCTCAGAAATCCTCGCAGTCAACTCCGTCGTCGTCTCAACCGAACCGATCAGCGTCTCAGGCGACTCACTCGTCGTCCCAGACCACCCGTTCACAGCCTGAGACACAGGAACCAGTACAGCATTCGACGCCCGCTCGACAAACAGGGGGCAGTCCATCGAGATGGACATTGGAGCGTACACGACTGGACAAAAAATTGTACTCGGCGGCGCGGCAGTCGCCGCGATTGCCGCATTTCTCCCGTGGTTCTCGATTGAACTGCTGGGAACCTCTGCTTCTGTCAATGGGATCGATCGGGATGGGGTTTTTTCGTTTATTTTCGCTCTGCTCGTGGTCGGCTTCGTGTTGTATGCCGGCCCGCGGTCGCGGGGTCGCAAAACGACAGCCGCAGTACTCATACTGGGTCTCCTGATCGCGCTTATTGGCGGAGCCTATATCTACGACCCGTGGATTGGCGTAGAGCAGACAGTCACCGACGAACAACGATCCCTTATCGATATCGGGATTGGCCTCTATCTAACCTTAGTTGGCGGGGCGTTAGTCGTGATCGGAACGCTGTACGATACACAGTAGTGCGTCGCTGTTACTCGACATCGACTGCGTCGATTGCCCGCTGACCTACTTCGACCACGTCCTCGGGAAAGCGGTCTGCGTTCGCACGCAATTCCGCAGACGTGTACCACTCCCACTCGCTGGTCGCGGCCTCGCCGGGTTCGGGGTCGATGGCGCGACTGTCGGCCTTGCCGTAGTAGATGAAATCGACGTGCTGGTGGCCGACTTCGCCATCGGCGACGTTGATGTCTTCAAGCAGGAACTGCTGAGGCTGTGGGATCGACCGGGCCGTGTCGGATTCGAGGTTGCCGACCGGTGCGTGCAGCGTCACGTCCAGACCGAGTTCCTCCCGCACTTCTCGGGTCGCGGCCTCGTGTGGAAGTTCGTCGCGCTCGATGTGTCCGCCCGGCGGAAGCCACATGTCGAGTTTGTCGTGTCTGTGCAGCGGTACTGCACCGTCGTTGACGACGTAGACGGTGGCCACGAAGTGTCGGGTCGTCTCCATACCTGCAGGAACGTCCCCTGCAGTTTCGGTGTTTTGCTTTCGCGCTTCAGGCGATGAAAACGAAATAGAAATGATTGATGACAGCGGACGCGCCCATGAGAACGAACACAGCGCTGGTTATCCACCGGTCCGAACAGTGATACAGCTGATAGCCACAGTAGACTGCGATCAGACCAATCAGTGGGATGACAAACCACGAGATGATCGCTGTTGCAGCGCCCGCCGTAAAAAATAGCTCGGAGTCCTCGTACTCGCTCAGAAGCTGCCCGACACGAGTCTGTGCGTCGCTCATCGATTCTGGAAGGTGCTGGGATGTTATAACGGTTCTGAAGGGTGTCGGGAACGGCGAATCGACTCCTAGATCTGTGTCATCTGTTCGCACTCTGTTTTCGAGACAGGTAGTTTCTTGTCGGCCCACCCCTGAGCTAGCGTATGAGCTATGATACGGTGCGGGAGGTAGATCCCGCCATCGCGGACGCGCTGACAGGTGAGCGCGAGCGACAGAACGAGACGCTGGCGATGATTGCGAGCGAGAATCACGTCAGTGAGGCTGTCCTGTCCGCACAGGGTTCGGAACTGACGAACAAGTACGCCGAGGGGTATCCTGGCGAGCGTTACTACGCGGGTTGTGCACACGCTGACCGGGTCGAGGAGCTGGCGATCGAACGGGCGAAAAAACTCTGGGGGGCCGAACACGTCAACGTCCAACCCCACTCCGGGACACAGGCCAACATGGCCGTCTACCTCGCAATGCTCGAACCCGGCGACAGGATCCTCTCACTGGAGCTAGAACACGGGGGCCACCTCTCGCACGGTCACCCCGCGAACTTCACGGGCAAGACCTACCAGGTCGAACAGTACCATGTCGATGTCGAAACGGGCTACATCGATTACGAGGGGCTCCGTGAGACGGCCGAGTCGTTCCAGCCGGACATCATCGTCTCGGGGTACTCGGCGTATCCCCGCGACGTCGAGTGGACGCGTATTCAACAGGCAGCGGATGCCGTCGACGCGTACCATCTCGCCGACATCGCACACATCACCGGACTGGTCGCGGCAGGCGTCCACTCCTCGCCGGTCGGTATCGCCGATTTCGTCACCGGTTCGACCCACAAGACCGTCCGCGCCGGTCGGGGTGGTATCATCATGTGCCAGGCGGAGTACGCCGACGACATCGATGCGGCTGTGTTTCCTGGCGGACAGGGTGGCCCGCTGATGCACAATATCGCCGGCAAGGCCGTCGGCTTCGAGGAGGCACTCAGCCCCGAGTTCGAGGCCTACGCCCGGCAGGTCGTCGATAACGCGAAGGCACTGGGCGAGCAACTCCAGGACCACGGTTTCTCGCTGGTCTCGGGCGGCACGGACAACCACCTCGTGTTGGTGGATCTTCGGGACTCGCACCCGGATACGACGGGCAAGGAGATCGAACAGGCTTTGGAGGAGGTCGGTATCGTCTTGAACGCAAACACCGTGCCCGGCGAGACCAGGTCGGCGTTCAACCCCTCGGGTATCCGAGCGGGCACACCGGGGCTGACAACGCGTGGGTTCGACGACGCCGCCACCCGCAAGGTCGCAGATCTCATCGCCCGTGTCGTCGACCATCCCGAAGACGAGGGGACAAAAGCCCAGGTCAACGAAGCCGTCGAGGAACTCACCGACAGGTTCCCCCTCTACGAGTAATCGGACGTTCTCTCACAACGCGTCCGGTTATATACGATCTGGTGGCCGTACGGACGTATGACGGCTGGTCGTTCGTCTTTATACATTCTAAAGAGAGAATCGGGGGAGTAGACGGCAGATACCGTGACAGCGTCGGATTTGGACCGCAGCCGGGTCTGTCCCGGTAAGACGCCCACAACGACCAAACGAGCGCGATTCGTGGTGCCTATACACGATATGAGGTGTCCGATTGTCGCCGTGGGCACCGGTGGTGTGCCTCTGACAGACTCTCCAAACGCACCGACGCCGTTTTACACGTCGTCTGTGCTGCCGTCATCTGTAAGAAAGGGTGCCAGCGGTATAGATATGATTGCTAATATACAAGAACGGGCTGTCGGTCGGGGCTAATTATCTAGATCGTCCTCGTGGAACAGTTCGCTGAACAGACGACGCTGGGCTTCACGGAGGTGGTGTGTAAGCGTCGGTTGAGAGATGTCAAGCAGCGATGCGAGTTCCTCCCCGGTGGTCTCGCGGGGCGACTGGAAGAATCCACTCTCGTAGGCCCTGACGAGTACCTCCCGCTGTCTGTCGGTGAGTTCTCTCAGTTGTTCCCGGGGCGCCCCCGGGGTACAGTCGCGTCGCTCGACGGTTCGCCGGGAGTGGAGTTCAGTGTCCGGGAACCGCTGTTGAAGACGGGTGAGGAATACGCGAACGTCGAGTTCCTGTGGTAACTGGATAGTGACCCGTGTGTCGCTGGGGTTGGCAACCACCTCCTGGGGCACGCCGCCGGCACCGAGTACGCCTGTCATGACTGTCTCACCCGAGAGGCGTGCCCTGAAGCGGTCTGTCTCGCCGCGTTCGACGTGCTCCAGCGAGTCGACCGCCACAAACTCCGCCTGGAGGGCCTGGATGTCCGCGACGGGCGGATCAGATAGTTCGAACAGTACACGCGTTTTGCCGTCCGATTTGGGCCTTATTTCACGACAGACAACACTCTGACCGGCGACCGTTGCCACCTCGTTCAGAAACCGCTTTTCCGGAATAAGCACCTCTATTTGTGTGCGCACCTCGGCCAATATTCCTCGTCTGGTTTCGGCGGTGCTGATGGTGCTTGCAATCGTTTCACCCAGTTGCGCCAGCAATGACGCCGTCGCGTCGTCGAACGCCTCTGGCTCCTCCGCGTAGACGGTAAGGACACCGTATGTCGCCCCTCTGTAGACGAGCGGAACTGCCAGGGTCGACTGGAAGCCGCGGGCGACGGCCTCGCGGGCCCAGTTTTGTTCCCGGAGCACGTCGGTCGTGTCCGCGGTCACCGAGTGGGTTCCGTTACATACGGCGACCGCCGACGGTTCGGAACCACCGACCGACAGCGATACATCGTCGAGGTAGTCGTCCTCTGTACCGGCCCAGGACTGTGGCTGTAGGATCCCCTTTTCTGACTCGACACGGCCGATCCAGGCGAACGCGAACTCCTCCACCCCGAGGAGCCTCTCCGGGACCCTGTCCACAATCTCCTCGCGGGTCCGCGCCTCGTGGAGTAGCTGGGCGATTTCGTAACAGACGGCAAGCAGACGCTCGAGTCGGCCGAGTTGCCTGCCACGTTCGGCGAGTTGTTGGTCGCGCTCCTGGATACCGACCTGTCCGACGACCCGGTCGAGCGCGGCCTCGGTGGTCGCCGCGAGCAACCCGACTAGCCGCCGTTTCGCTTCGTCGAAGGCGTCCATCTCCGTCGAAGCAGCGACGAACACCCCGTGTTTTCCGAGAGGCAACATGAGCACGCCTCGCGCGTCGGTCTCCGCGGTGGCCCTGTTGGCGGT
>JAQCMX010000020.1 GCA_028274885.1 Haloarculaceae archaeon | reverse complement strand
TAGTCGGCGGCAAAACAAGGCAAGAACACCCCTTCGGCTGGATGCAGGACGGCGTCTTTGAGCTGTTCGAGCAAGACGGACGGCTGTATCGCTGGCAGACGGAGGCGGAGCTCGTCGACGTCACAGAAGAGCTCCCGTGATGGCAGTGGACCCGTAATGTCCGCGTTAACCAACTTGGGGATGAGCAGGGTGGTCTGTTGGTTAACCGGAATCAGCCGCATCAGTCGGGAGTCTGCCATCCGGTCGCGGGACTCGACCACGCTTGATTTCGTGATTGACGCGACGGAGGTGCTTACATCCGCCGGCGGGGGACCGCTGCTGCCAGTCTGGACAGGTACAGGATTCGCCGACGACGTCGACTTCGTAGCGGTTTCCGGACGCCGACTGTACCTCGTACCGACCGCCCTTCTCCAGCAACGAAACCGACATCTCCTCGGTGACCGCGCGACGGGTACGGGATTCGAGATCGTCGACCTGCCCACCGTTCGCTGAAGCGACCATCCGATCGCGAACGTCGCCTGTACAGCCACCATCCGGCGCGACGGCGTCAGGCCCGTGGACTCGCTCCTGAAGGAGGTCCTCGACCGGATGTCCCTGTGGCCACAGGAAGTGGACTTCACGCCGCTCGCGATGGTCGTACGACCCGCAGTCGACAGCGCTCCCGGTCCAGACCCGCCACGCCCCAAGCGCACTCATCACGTCGACGATGAGGCATGGAACTGACTCGTGCTCGATGGGGTAGAAGATCCGGAAGCGCGTACACTCCTCCTCCGGGGGGACTGTCGTCCACCACTCGACGTCGGTGTCCCAACTCTCGAACATCGCCGTATCCTGCCCGTATCCGACAGTCACGCCGTCAATCTGCGGTACTTCCACCGATGTTTCGTCAGCCTTGCCTTCGAGCAGCCGAAGGACGGCGTACCGAAGATACTCGTGTTCCGGATTGTCTGATGATTGGGCAACCTGATCGTGGTGCTCTGCGACTCGCTCTGCCTCGTCGACAACGGTCGTTAGATATCGGTCAATCATGGGTCGGTGGAGACGGGAGTGCGCCTCCGCCCCTTGGCGGGCGCAGATAAACTTAACCAACGAATAGCGGTCAATGGATTCGATGTTGGTTAACCTCCCTTTGGGATGGGCAGCGTCTCCGAGCTCGAACCCTGGACTTCCAAACGACCGAAACAACGGCGACACACGCGGTCAAGAGTGGAGGAGGCGTTTTATACGCTGAACAGGCGCAATACCACGGCCTTCAGGCCGTGGATACGCGCCGTCACCCAGTGGCCCAGTCCACCGACACTGACTGCGCTGGATATTCCACGCCAAACACAGACTTTAATACACTCTGCTTCATAACTGGTTATGAACAATACGATGCTGGAGACAACCCGCACCTACGTCGCACGCATCACGAACCACAGCCAGGTTCGTGACGACCTCGACCAGTGCGGGTTCGCAGCATCCAAACTGTGGAACGTCGGACGCTACTACATCCAAGACCGGTGGGACGAAGATGGTGAGATTCCCGACGAGGCCGAACTGAAATCGGAGTTGAAAGACCACGAACGCTATAGTGACCTCCATTCGCAGTCAAGTCAGCGAGTTCTCGAAGAACTTGCTGAGGCGTTCACCGGCTGGTACAACTCCGACGACGGCAACAGCCCACCGGGCTACCGGAAACGTGGCAACGACCACCCCCGCTCCACCGTGACGTGGAAGAAACGGGCCATTAAGTACGACGACAAGCACGGCCAACTCCGGCTCTCGAAAGGATTCAACCTGAAAAAGAACCGTTCGGACTTCATCCTCGCAGAGTACGAAACCCGTCCCGACGTAGAAGTCGAGAACATCCAGCAAGTGCGTGCCGTCTACAACGGCGACGAATGGGAACTACACCTCGTCTGCAAGAAGACGATTCCAGTCGAAGACGCGCCCGGCGACAGCATGGCGGGCATCGACCTCGGTATCAGCAACTACCTCGCCATCGACTACGAAGACGGACCCTCAGAGTTGTATCCGGGGAACGTGCTGAAAGAGGACAAGCACTACTTCACCCGCGAGGAGTACCAGACCGAAGGCGAGAACGGCCCAAGCAAGCGTGCGCGGAAGGCTCGGCAGAAACTCTCCCGACGCAAAGACCACTTTCTCCACACCCTCAGCAAACACATCGTACAACGGTGTGTCGAAAAAGGTGTGGCGAAGATCGCGGTTGGCGACCTCAGTGACATCCACGAGGACAAGAACGGCGGTTCGCGGAACTGGGGTGCGTCGGGGAACAAGAAACTCCACGGATGGGAGTTCGACCGTTTCACGAACTTGCTCGAATACAAGGCCGAGGAACACGGTATCCTCGTTGACCGGGTGGACGAGGAGAATACGTCGAAGACGTGTTCATGTTGCGGGCAGATTCGAGACAGTAATCGCGTGGAGCGTGGGCTGTACGTCTGTTCGTCGTGTGAGACAACGATGAACGCGGACGTGAACGGTGCGGTGAACATTCGCAGAAGGATAACTCAGAGTCCTCCGACCGGGGATATGAGTAACGGCTGGTTGGCACAGCCCGGAGTCTTCCTGTTCGACCGCGAGAGCGGCCGGTTCACACCGAGAGAACAGGGAGACTGCAAACCTTAATATCCCAACGCTCGGGATTCCTCCGCCTGAAGGCGGAGGAGGATGTCAAGTCTCCGGGTGTGACGCCGTTCCTCGGCGGGTGCAGATACACGTACGCAACAAATGGCGATCAGTCGTATTCTCTGGTGGTCACTCCCTCTCTGCTCGGATGCTGAGCCGGATCGGACTGCCGGAGACACGGAGGGTATATTGTATAGAGATAACTCTATAGGAAATACGGGGGACAAGACTAATACAGTTAGATGCGATACCGATAACTATCGATGATGGAGTACGTCGACGACACCGCGGCGAAAATCATGGTCGCGGTCCGGCCGGGCGACTCGATCCGCCGGATCGCCCAGAAGATCGACGGCTCCTACTCGTGGGTGTACGACTGGATCGAGCGGTTGGAGGACGCAGGCTTCATTCGGCGTGATGACGGCGTCTACATCGAGAATTACGCTGTCAGGGATCGCTACTACGATCTCGTCGCGGCCATCT
>JAQCMX010000018.1 GCA_028274885.1 Haloarculaceae archaeon | reverse complement strand
AAGGGGCTCTATGAAAAGGCCCGCGAGGGCAAACTCGAAAGATTCACAGGCATCAATCATCCGTTCCAGGAGCCGCTGAATCCGGACATCGTCGTCGACACCGAAGCACAGTCAATCGAGCAGGGGACAGAACACGTCCTGGACAAACTCTCCGAGTCCGGCCTGTTGGACGAGCAACTCGATACCGAGTATACCTTTCCGATCACCCGCACAGAGGAACGGGAGGTCACTGAACGACTCAAGGATCTCGGGTACCTGGACGAATGAACGGCACGGGTGCACCGGCACTGTTTCCGGACGTGTCACACACATAAACCGGCGCTGTCTCTGATACGGGCACTGAGGGATCGTCGGGTCTCGTGGCCGATTGGGTGGTCTCATCTCGACCGATCCTCACACCAACGCAAAGACACTTGACCCATTCTATCGTACAGAAGTATTAATGAACATCGGTATTATCGGATCCGGGGCCATCGGAGGTACCGCAGCTCGTCACTTCACCGACGCCGGACACGAAATCACGATCAGCAACTCCCGGGGTCCCGAGTCACTGACGGATCTCGTCGAGGAGCTTGGACCGAACGCACAGGCAGGCACGCCGGCTGAGGCCGCAACCTTCGGCGATGTCGTGCTGGAAGCAATCCCGTATCACGCCTACGAGGCGTTACCTGTGGACAAACTCGCCGACACGATCGTGATCAGCGCGGCAAACTACTACGTTGGCCGTGACGGGATACTGAGCTTCGACGGCCGGACACAGACCGAGCTCGTCGCAGCGCACCTCTCGGAGTCGACGGTGATCAAGGCGTTCAACACCATGGGCGCAAGGACGCTTCGGGAGGAGTCACGGCCCGAGGCCGACCCCGATGATCGTCTCGCCCTGTTCGTCGCAGGGGACGATCCGGAAGCGAAAGGCGTCGTCGGCGACCTCATCGACGACATCGGCTTTACCGCCGTGGACACGGGGCCCCTCGCCGAGGGCGGTCGGTTGCAGGAACCAGGATCGCCGATCTACACGGAACCGATGACAGCCGGTGAGGCCCGCTCGGCGCTTGCGGCGTTCAGGACCGTCGTGGTTGCCCGGGACCGTGGCTACTACGCGACTCCCCGCGAGATAACGACGGCCGAACTCGCCGAAAACCGGGATCTGACCGAACAGACCACTTTAGAACACCTCCGCCGCGGGACGCGCGGGCTCGTCGATCAGTATCTCCAGGACCCGTAGTCCCGACCAGGACTGGCGGTCTCGCCCTGTCTCTCCGAGTGTCGCCCCCGTGTCACGCGTCTCGATTTATCTGGACCCCGCTCGCCGGTTTGAGTCCTCGGGGGCTAACGCCTCGATGTGTTCCCTGCTGTCGCTGAGTGTCGTGCCGACCCTGGCTGGATCCGGAGAGGAGTGGAATCTTACTTTTCGCTGAGACTGGGGTGAGTGACCTGTTCGTCCGGGTGGGGCGTCGCGAACCGCTCTTGCATTACCGCCAGTGACCGCTGCTCGCGCTCGGCGCGCTCGCTTTCACCGATTTCCTCACAGCCGGGTGGCAGGTCCCGGCCGCGGTCGGTGAAGTAACCGTCGGGGGTGACCCAGTCGTGGTAGAACGGCCGGTCGTCGTCCTCGAGGATCGCCACCCCGACCTCCGCGCCGTGGCCCGCACAGACGACCGCCTGATGGGGTTTTTCGGCGAGTCGCCCTGCGGCGTACAGCCCTTCGACACCGGTTCGACCACGCTCGTCGGTGTCGACAAACGCCTTTCCGCGGTCGATGACCCCAACGCCGTCGACCCCGTCGAGGTAGTCGACCGTGTTTTTTGTCGCCGCCACGACGTACTCCGAGCGGTAGCGTTCGCCCGCTCCGGTTTCGACGGCAAATTCATCCTCCCGGCTGAGCCGCTCTACGTGGGCCTCGCGACACTGCGCGCCCGCCTCGTTTGCCTGCTCTTCGAGCAGGTCGAGCAGGTGCCGACCGTTCACCCCGGCTGGAAAACCCGGGAAGTTCTCCAGGTGTGCATTGCGCCGGAGGAGCGACCCGTCGGCGTCGACGACGAGCGTGTCCAGTCCGTGACGGGCGGTGAAGGTGGCCGCTGTGAGACCGGCGACGCCACCCCCGACGACGAGTACCGCTGTTGTCTCAGTCGTGCTCATAGCTCGTCGAGGGAGATTCGCGTCGGTTGGCGTATCTGGCCTGCTGCCGGCTTTTGTGGGCGTCGGTCTACGGCCACCCTGCCGGGCACCTCCGTGGCGTCGCCCCTTGTTCGGGACCGTATCGCGGTCTCTCTCGGTGTCTTGCCGCGGCGGCGTATCGTGGCTGACGGTGTCATTCTCTGTATTTTAGGTATGCCTAAAAACATAAAAATATACCGATGCACCGTCGCACCTGCCGCATCTGGGCCCTCTCGACCGGGTAATTCTGTGTGTGTCCATCCGGGGTAGTTGCCGGGCACGTCGTATCCGTCAATCGATCATCCCAGGTCAGTTCACCCGTAGTAAAGTAGTTCACTTCGGCCGGCAGGGTGTCACGAGCACGGCGAGTCGCTACTCTCAAACCCCTTCCAGTGCAGGGATGAGTATGGGCAAACCGCACGCATCGCGGGACGACCAGAGCAGCGAACTCGTCGATCGGCTCCAGTCAGAGTACCCCGACGCGACCATCTCACTCGACTTTTCGAACCGCCTCGAACTACTCGTCGCGGTAATCCTGTCCGCGCAGTGCACCGACGAACGGGTCAACGCCGTCACGGACACCCTGTTCGAGACCTACGAGACGCCGGCGGAGTACGCGACTGCCGACCAGGAGGAGGTTGCAGAAGCGATCAACTCGATCACCTACTACAACAACAAAGCCGAGTACATCCAGAGGGCTTGCAGACAGATCCGAGACGAACACGACGGCGAGGTGCCGGACACGATGGCGGACCTGACTGAGCTTCACGGCGTCGGCCGGAAGACGGCAAACGTCGTGCTTCAGCACGGCCACGAGGTCGTCGAGGGAATCGTCGTCGACACGCACGTAAAGCGTCTCACGCGACGCCTCGGTGTGACCGAGGCTGAAAGACCCGAAGCAATCGAGACGGAACTGATGGAACTACTGCCCCGATCACAGTGGCAAGAGTTCACACACCTCTGTATCAGCCACGGGAGAGCGGTCTGTTCGGCTCGAAACCCCGACTGTACGGGCTGTGTCCTCGCCGATATCTGTCCCTCTGAAAAGGGCGACGCTGCTGTCGACCTCGCGAGTGGCGAACCCTGGGACTGATCGCTTGCAACCGCCTCTATCCGTTCGTCGCGTATCCGTCCTGCAACCCCCAATCTTGGCCCGGAGGAAGAAACCACCGGTCCCGGAGACAGCTTTTTATTCTGATCTGTCGAAATACGGGCATATGAGGATTTCGGTGCCCCCCATGGCAGAGACGGACGACCTCGTCGAACTCTGGATCAGGCTCGCTAAGGGCCAGCGCGCGTACGGTTCGCATCTCCGGGCAGACAAAAACCGGGCACGGATCCGCGAGAGCATCACCCGCCATGTGGCGAGCGATCACATGCTCGTCGCTCGTGACGAGGATCTTCTCGGGTTCGTCATGTTCCGGATAGAACAGGGCAACTACGAGCAGGATATCACCCGCGGAGTCGTCGAGAATCTCTTCGTCCGATCGGAACGACGCAACGAGGGGATCGGAACGCGACTGCTCCAGGCCGCCGAACAATCGCTGTCCGAACTGGGTGTCGAAACGGTCGCTGTTGAGACGATGGCCAACAACGAGGACGCCCGCCGGTTCTACCGCGAGCACGGCTACAGCCCGCATCGCATCGAGCTTGAAAAGCCCATACAACCCGAGAAAACAGGTTGAGTCGGGCGTGTTTACTCGCCGTGGTCGGTCCGTTCGAACTCGCGATCTGACTCCGGATACGGTATCTTGAGTTGGGTGCCGTCCTCGGCGACAAGTCCCCTCTCGCCGGTAAAGCTCTCCTGAAGTTCCGACTCGAGTCGCCACGCGCTTCCGCTGTACCGCGTGGAGATGTGCGTGATTGCGAGCCGCTTTGCGCCCGCCTCGTTGGCCACGGTCGCAGCCTCGCGTGCGGTCGAGTGAGCCGTCTGTCGCGCCCGTTCGCTGTGCTCTTCGATGAACGTTCCATCGTGTACCAGCAGGTCGGCATCCTCGGCGGCCTCGATAACGCCCTCTGTGGGGCGGGTATCGCCGGTGTAGACGAACCGACGACCGGGCCGGGCGGGCCCGACCACTTCCTCGGGCTGGATCGTCCGGCCGTCGTGTTCGACCGGCGTTCCCCCGTGGAGCTTCGAGTACTTCGGCCCCGGCGGAATCCCCAGTTCCTGTTCGGCTTTCTCACGGTCGAACCGGCCCCTGCGCTCGTCCTCGACGAGCGCGTACCCGACCGCCCGGGTCCGGTGATCGACCGCCACGGCCCGGACCTCGTATTCCTCGTGATTGAGGACCACGTCGCCTGCTGTGACCTGGGTGATCCGGACCGGATAGGTGGGGCGACCCCCCGAAACAGATACGAGCTGCTCGACTTGCCCTCGAGTTCCGGCCGGCGAATGGATTGCAACCGGTCGCTCGCGCTCGTGAAAATCCCACGTCTGGAGCAACCCCGTGAGCCCGAGCACGTGGTCGCCGTGGAGGTGAGACAAAAAAACGTGTTCGACATCGAAGCCGGTCCTGAAACGCATCATCTGGCGCTGGGTTCCCTCGCCACAATCGAACAACAGACGGTCACCCTCGCGCTCGACGAGCAATGCCGAGGGGTTCCGCGTCGTCGAAGGGATGGCTCCGCTCGTCCCGAGAAACGTCACTCGCATCGTCTGTTCATTGGGAAACCGAGCAATAAACTCGTGTCGACTCGATGCATGGCAGTTCTGTCCGGTAGATTCGGGCCCGCTCCGGCGGACCCGCTCGGGACCGCAATCGACACTGAACGTTCCAATCGGGGGATATCTCATATAATCTGTGACCTCCGAGTTGCGCCGAATCTCCCGCAAGAAGTTCTCCTCTAACAGGGTCATTTCGCATCTAGACGGGAGACATCGTGTGGTCGTTGCCGATAGGAGATTCAAAAAGGGGATCATCCTCCAAAACCGGTCAAAGATACGTCTGTGAGACCGGATTCAAACTGCTCAGCAACGACGAATAGACGGGCGGAATATCGGCGACATCGGCGTGTTGACCGATATCACAAGAGACACTGGACCGGACGGCGGAGAGATCCGGACGGCCGTCGCGGACGAGACGTTCCGTGACCGAGTTCAAAGGCAGTTTGCCGGTGCCCGGGAGGAGGGCGTCACCAGTGTACCGACGTTCGTCTACGATGGCACCGGTGCACGGGGTGCAGTGCCACCGGATCACCTCCAGCGACTCGTCGAGGGAGCGTGATGTCAGCAAAGTCGGAGATGTCTTCGGCACCTGCGGACGGATCCGTACCTGGCGGAGGTCAGACGATACTCCGACGCCCCACGCAGACCCCCAGCAACGCAGTCTTTACGTGTCTGTCCATCCAATCGGATCTCGAACACAGCATGAGCGACTCAGCCACCGACGACCCGACGATCACGTTGTACCGACTGCAGGCTTGTCCGTTCTGCGAGCGGGTCGTTCGGAAACTCGATACGTACGACATCAGTTACCAGTCCCGTTTCGTCGAACCGATGCATTCTGATCGTGACGTCGTCAAGCGCCTCACCGGCAAGCGCACAGTGCCGGCGATTGTCGACGAAAACACCGGCGTAACGATGTCAGAGAGTGCCAATATCGTCGACTACCTCGACAGCATCTACGGCGCGGAGGCGTAGCGGATGGCTCTCGACTTCGAGGTCGTCGACCTCCCCGAAGCGGATCCCCCCTGCCGAAGGAACGCAGGCCCCGGATTTTGTCCGGCCGCTGGTGAACGACGAGTACCGGGAGGACCGTTCACTTTCGGAGTTGACCGCCGACGGGCCGCTCTTGCTCGTGTTCTATACCATGGACGGGGGCGGGTCGGCGGCGTACCTCTGGGACCGGATCCGTAATTGCGCTTGAGAGCAAACCCACGACCTGACCGTCGTCGGGCTCTCCATTTCCACGCCGTACGAACACAAGATCTTCATCGACGAGCGTGACCTTTCGTACAGACTGTTCAGCGACCCACAGAACGGCGTCGCCGAGGAGTACGGGATTTGCCATGACCCCGACGGGATGGCCGGACTCACACAGCCACGACCCGCCGTGTTTCTCTTCGATGAAACCCGGACCGTTCAGTACGCCTGGGTCGCACAGGAGTGGCTGGAGATGTTCGATTACGACGAGGTCAAGGCGGAAATCGACACGCTCTGTGGCGACTGATACTGACGGCTATAACTTCGTGAGTATATTCGACCCCGCGGGGGGTCGAAATTGCTCATGGGCTTATAGCCGTTATAGTATGAGGACCCCTGGATCCCGGGACGACGCACCTATTCTCGCCGTCAACCTGGTGAGTGGTCACCGGACTGGTGACTGCGGGTCCTGCGTTCACAGTTCGATCTCTCGGAGCGAGTCAAACTGGCCGCAGTAGGGGCACTGAAAGTCGGTGACTGCGACGTCCTGTGGCATATCGTACGTGTAGTGCAACTGCACCATATCGAGTTCACAGCCGTCGTTCTCGCACGCAACTTCGAGGGTTGCAGGCATACCACCACGTAGCGGTCGGTGCCCGATAAATCGGGGGGTCTCCGACGCGGGTCCCCGGCCCGGACTGACCGCTCTGTCCCACACCCGGCGTCTCATATCTGATCGCGTGGCTGGTCGAACACGCCAGGATTTATACTCCTCATACCGAAGTTGTCCTATGTTCTGTCCAGATTGCGGGGGCGAAACGAAGGGTAGACTCGCGATTATCGATCCCGAGGAGCTAAAAGAGGAACGGGAGTACTGTCTCACGTGCGAGAAATTTCTGGACGAGAACGCTCGGCTTCCGGACGAGGACTGACGCTCTCAGGTCGGCGTCGGTTCGCTCCGTGATGACACCCTCCGGTCGACGGAAACGAACCCTCGTGCACTGTTTCGCTCTCTGTAACACTCGTAGCCCGTTGAAGCGGATGCCGTCCGGAGTATCATCCGGATATGAGGTTCAACAGGAACTCAATAGCAAGCACCGCCGTTGTCGCAGTCGCCACAGCATGTCTCATGCGCTGGCGCGGTGACTCCGAGGACTCAAGCGAGCAACCACACGCAACCGAACACCGGACATCCGCTGACGACTGATCGACTCACAGATCCCTCCAGATAGACAGCGCGTGCGCAGTACCGCCCGCTCACGCGAGGGCATCGAATGAGAGTGGAGACAACCAGCGTCTGCAACGG
>JAQCMX010000014.1 GCA_028274885.1 Haloarculaceae archaeon | reverse complement strand
GTGGTCGCCGCGAGCAACCCGACTAGCCGCCGTTTCGCTTCGTCGAAGGCGTCCATCTCCGTCGAAGCAGCGACGAACACCCCGTGTTTTCCGAGAGGCAACATGAGCACGCCTCGCGCGTCGGTCTCCGCGGTGGCCCTGTTGGCGGTTCGGATATCCTCGAAAAACTGGGACTCACCCGTTACGTACGTGTGCCACGTCTCGGAGTCCTCCCGGTCCGGACCGAACACTGTCGTCTCGCCGTAAAACTCGAGGAGTTCGTCGGTGGCCGCGGCCGGCCACAGGATGTTCTCGTCGTCGTCGAACAGGTAGACACCGATCCCGACGAGATCGAGTACCTCGCCGGCGGTTTCGACGACCACCTCACAGATTTCTTGACGATCTGTGGCCGCCAGGAGATCCTGTGTCGCCTCGTACAGTGCGGTGAGTGTCTGCTCGCGCTCGCGGCTCTGAGCTGCCGCGATAGCGTAGCCGACGGTCGCACCGAGTTCCTCGAGGACCGCCAGTTCACGCTCGCTGAACCCATCTGCCTCGCCCGCGTACAGGGCAATCACGCCGTACGTGTGTTCCTCGTAGACAACTGGGATCGAGACGATCGAACGGATGCCGTACGAGATAGCGTGGCGTTGCCAGGGTTCGTCCTCGGATTCGATCGACGGGATCGTCTGTATCTCACCAGTTTCGATCGCGCACAGCCCTGCGCTCGTCTCCGGTGTGAGGCCCTCGAGGGGAAAGACACTGTCAGTGTATTCCGCCCAGCCGTCCGTCCAGTGGCGCGCCTCGAGTCGGTCTCCCCCGACGTGTTCGATTGTCAGTGCGAACTCGTAGCGATCCAGTTTCGCGAGGCGGTCACAGACTGCCTGTTCGATCTCTTCCCGCGTGGACGCGTCGATCAGCGCTTGGTCGACGTCCCGGATAATCCGGTTGATCCGGTCGAGCTGTGCGAGTTCGTCACGCTGGGTCGAGATTTTTCGCTCGCGTTCTTTGCGTTCGGTAATCTCCTCGATCGTCGCCACGATCTGTTCGACCTCGCCGTCCTCGTTGACGATCGGATCGCCGTTCCAGGAGATCCAGACCTCCTCCCCGTCGGGTCTGACGACGATTGCCTCGTACCCGTACAGCGCCTCGCCGCTTTCTAACACCTCCCCCATCGGCATCTCACTGGGGGCGATCTGCTCACCCGTTCCGTCTCGCATGTCGAAGGGTATCTCTTCGAACGGCCGATCGAGGAGTTGCTCTCGGTCCACGCCGAATATCTCTGCCGTCCGCTCGTTGACCCGGGTCAACAGCCCGTGTTCGTTGATAACGCCGATCCCGGTCGGGCTGGTGTCGTATATCCGCTCGAGCTCCTGTTTGCGCTTTTGTTTCTCGCTGATGTCGCGTACCACCCCCACCGTCCCCGTGAGTTCGCCGTCACGTTCGAGCACCGAGAGGTGCACCTCACACGGGATCTGCTCACCCGAACTCGTCTCCACCTTGATCTCGGCCGGCAGGACACCCGAACCACCGTTCTCCGGTTTGTCAGCGAGCAACGTCTCGATAGCCTGTTCTCCTATCTCTACGCTCTCTGGGGTCAGAAGCTGCGAGACGTGTTCGTCGACGAGTTCCGACCGATCGTAGCCCGTCAGCTCCACCGTGGTATCGTTGACATCGACGATGATCCCATCGGAGTCGAGTTGGTAGATCGCGTCGGGTGCAGTGTGCAAAATGGTCTCGTAGCGCTCCAGGAGACCCGCCTCGAGGGTGCGGCACGACTCGGCGTCGACGACGCTTTCGATGCGTCGCCTGATCAGGGCAGTTGGCGCAGCCCGTGTGCTCGACTGGACGATCTCGGTCGATTCGGCCCTGAGCACACGCTCGACGGGAAACTCGTTGTCTTCGAGAAACACGACCGCGGGAACTGTGCTTGTTTGCAACACCGGGAGGACCGGGTCCAGCCACTGCTTGGTTCCCTCGACCAGTAGACAATCGGCTCGACCGGCGGCATCACGCACCGCCTCGACCGTCTTCGCCAGCGACAACGCCACACAGTCGGTCTCGATCCCTAACTGCGTTCGGAGTTTCTCTTTGCTTGTCGTCTGGTCAGTGGCATAAACCAGCTCTAACCGGTCCTGTTGTATGTACATGTGATCGGTTCCGTTCCGTTGTTGACCGCCGGCGGTTCGACAGTCAACGAGAGTGGACAGTTCTGGGAACTCGCTCCTGGGACGAAGTTCCCTGATAATACCACACCGGACATATAATCTCTTTCCATCTTGTCGTATCCCCGGGGTACCCACGCGAACGGCCCCTGGCATATCCGGAGTGGTGACTGTTCTGGTGGGGCGGTACTTCGGGATGTTCAAGGTCGGCCGGCCCCCTCGACCAGACATGACGAAGATAATCGACGGCACCGAGGTGGCCGCGGCGATCCGTGAGGATCTGTCGGCAGGTATCGACACGCTGGCGGAGGCCGGTGAGCACCCGACGCTCGCGACGGTGTTAATGAGCGACGATCCGGCAAGTGAGACGTACGTCTCGATGAAACAGGACGACTGTGAGGAGGTCGGTATCGAAGCCATCGACATCGAGATCGATCCCGAGGCATCCGCAAGCGAACTTTACGGGACGATCGACGAACTGAACGCAGACGAGTCTGTGGACGGGGTACTTGTCCAGATGCCTGTTCCGGACCACGTCGACAAGCGTGCTGTCCTCCGTCGTATCGACCCGGCCAAGGATGTCGACGGATTCCACCCCGAGAACGTCGGCCGTCTCGTCGCTGGCGACGCGCGATTCAAACCCTGCACCCCCCACGGGATCCAGAAGCTACTTGCACACGTCGGCGTCGAAACAGCGGGCGCGGAGGCCGTTATCGTCGGACGCTCAGAGATCGTCGGCAAGCCAATGGCGAATCTTCTGATTCAGAGATCGCCGGACGGAAATGCGACAACGACGGTCTGTCACTCCCAGACAGCGGATCTAGCGGCGAAAACACGCCGCGCCGATATCCTTATTGCGGCGGCGGGTGTCCCGGAACTCATCGACGGATCCATGCTCCGTTCAGGGGCCGTGGTCATCGATGTCGGCATCAATCGCGTCGACGCCAACAATGAGAAGGGGTACGAACTCGTCGGCGACGTCGAGTTCGAGACTGCGACTGAGAAAGCCAGCGCGATCACGCCGGTGCCCGGTGGCGTCGGCCCGATGACCCGCGCAATGCTTTTGTACAACACAGTCAAGGCGACCAGCCAGGAACGTGGGGTTGCCGTCGAGTTGCCCTGAGCCAGGTCAAAGCGAGTCGTCCGAGAGTTGCTCCTGTGCCCGGGCGAGTGAGTCCTCGTCGCCTGCTCGCAGGTACCTGCTCAGGTCCCGGACCGTCCGGACGAGTCGTTCGGCATCGGCCGGGTCAACGTCACCGTCTAATGCTTCGATTCGCTTTCTGCGGGCTCTGACCGTCGAGAGGAGCTGATCGACCCGGGCGGTTCGCTCCTCCCGCCAGCGTCTGATCTCGGTGGTGTAGATGTCGATGCTGGCGGCGACCGCGAGCCCACGTTCGGGATAAAACAGTTCGGGGACCGCCTTCGGGCCGGGTCGTTCACCCCGATCTGCCCCCCGAAGTAACTCCAGAAAATAGGCCTTTTGCGTGTCCTTGATGGACCGAAGTCGTCTCACTGTGGTCCCGACGCGTCGCAACTCCATCGCTGTAAGAAACGTCTCCACAAGTGGCTCTAACTCGCCAGCACTGACGAATCCGACGGTTTTTATATATCTGCGGGTCGAGGCTGTGGCCTCCGTCGCGACGCGTCTGATCGGTTCGGTGTCGACAGCGTTCCGGACAGGCGTCAGATCCAGACTCGCCTGACCCTCCGTGTGGGTCTTCGGCTCGTCGACCCCAACGCTGTGGAGGCTGTTACACTCGGGGCAGGCTATCTCACCGGTCTCGTAGTACGACCAATGCGTGCCACACGATTTGCACTCGCGTTCCCCGCGGATGTCCATACACACAATTACGTGTGGAGCCACTTGACGACCCCTCCTAGGACTGTCCCTGGTCTCGCATATGTGCGGGGCGAGTTCGTTCCACCAGGCCGTCACAAACCGCCTGCAATACCGGTAGCCCCCACGAACTACCCAGGCCGGTACTGAGAACGACCGAATCGGTACCAGCACCCGGTATCTTTCGACTCAATAACAAAACTGTGCGAACCGACGTCGAAACTCTTTGGTCTATCCCGCCCTCAGTAGGTATGTATGCGCGACGAAGAAGAAATCCGGGAACAGTACGAGTTTCTTCAGGAACAGCTTGAGTCCGAGGAGATGAACCACGAAGGGGTCAGAAAGATGTTTAGTTTCTACCGCCGATCACTTGGGTGGGTGCTCGAAGAAGAGCACATGTAAACCCCCGGGACGGTCACAACTCGGCTGTGTAAGTTCGCTGAGACATCCAACGAGGGCATCCGTTGTCTGGTTCACAGTTTCCGGGTGCCCTCAAAAAGGGCGTGCTCGGGACGTGCTTTCCCCTGGTACCCCACAACGAGGTGTAGATAGCAACGGGAGCACGCAGTTTTTTGACGCTATCCCATTACATTTATTATGCTCTGGGTAGTGAAAACTAGTGACGCTTCGCTTGGAGGGCCGAAGCGTCAGCGGGGACCAATTCAGGGCGGCGAGCGCTCGCGCATTTTTCCGCGCGAACGCTCCCCTTTCCGTTTTTCAGTGTTTGACCGGTGACCTCTGGTGTTATCTGTCCACGTGTTTTGGATGACCAGCACCGCCGTGGATCGAGCCGATCCAGCCCGATTCACAGGCGGGCAGTTCAGTGGTCGGTGGTCTCCGCGTCCGGTGGTCAGTCCGACGTGTCGTTGCGGTATCGACGTGCGTAACCGTAGACAGACAGTGCTGTCAGAAACCAGATAACCGATCCGACACCGATTGCAAACTGTGCTCGAGCGCCCCAACTGGGCAGTGTCACGAGCAAAGAGAGCGCAGCCACGGCCGGCGAACCGGCCACGATGGTTGTGACGAAGGTAACCTGCATGACCCACCCGTAGTCGACGCCCTCGGGATCCGTTCGTCTAACCTCGCGTGTCACACCGATATCTTCTGTCGGGACGACCAAGCAACTGCCGGTTCATCTCCTGGCGGACTCACAGCGCAGTTTTCCGGATTACACACCCAAATACGTTTTACCCCGCCACTCCAGACTCCGGATATGCCGACGGTTCGGGACCTCCACGAGAAAGCCGGTGAAGCACCGATAACGATGGTGACGGCCTACGACGGTGTCACTGCGACGCTGGCCGACGAGGCTGGCGTCGATATTGCACTCGTCGGAGACAGTATGGGAAACGCGGTGCTTGGGTACGACTCGACGCTCCCGGTGACAGTCGACGAGGTCGCCTCGCGGACCGGTGCTGTCGCCCGCAGCGTCGAGGACGCTCTGGTCGTTGCCGACATGCCCTTTCTCTCCTTTGGCGCCGGTATAGAGGCAGGCATCCGGAACTGCGGGCGGATGGTCAAGACAGAGGGTGCAAACGCGGTCAAAATAGAGAGCAACGAGCGAACGGTCGAACTGACCGAGCGACTCACACAGCTTGGGATTCCGGTGATGGCTCACGTCGGGCTGACGCCACAGAGTGTCAATCAGACCGGATACTCCCGCCAGGGCTCGGATCCAGAAACGGCCCGGGAGATCGAGGCCCTGGCCCACGAACACGAGACGGCCGGTGCATTTGCGTGTGTCCTCGAACACATCCCGGCAAATCTCGCGGCCGCGATCACCAACGACCTCGAGATACCGACCATCGGGATCGGCGCCGGTTCAGCCCCGGATGGACAGGTGCTGGTAGTAAACGACGCGGTCGGGCTCACCGAGGAGGCACCACCGTTTGCCGAGGCATTTGGCGACGTTCGCGGGGAAATGTCCGATGCCCTCAACTCCTACGTCGATGCCGTCGAGAACGGGACCTTCCCGGCTGACGAGCACGGCCACGTCGCAGAGGAACTTGACGATCTGTACTGATCAGTCGGCCCGACCACAACTGCGTGTTTCATCGGGGTGATCACCCATCCGTCCGGTTCGTGTGATCGATTCGGTACCGGCTTCGGGTTCAGATCAAACCCGCCCGACGGTGTACTGGAAGTCGAGGCCGGCGCGTTTGGCTGTCCGTTCGTCTGTTTCCGTGTCACCGACGAACAGAGTCCGGGACGGGTCGGCGTCGAGTGCCTCTACTGCCGCCAGCAACGGTTCGGGGTCCGGTTTCACCCCTGAAACGGTGTCTCGGCCGACAATCGCATCGACGTGGCTGTCGAGTCCGTACAGTTCCAGGGCGATCCGGCAAGCTGCTTCGGCATTGAGCGAACAGACTGCAGTGGGGACCCCAAGTGGGAGTTCGTCTGCGAGTGCCAGCCGCGTCGCCGTCCGCGCACCGTCACGTTCGTAGTCCGCGATGAGCTCCTCCACGAGGCGGCGGTAGCCGGCGTCCTCGGCGCGTTCGAGTATCTCCCACAGATTGCCCGCCTCCGGATCGACACCTCTGGCGCGGACCGCGCTCGCGGCGTCGGTTCTGACTGCGTCCCAGTCGACGTCTAAGTCTACGAGCGTGCCATCGAGATCGTACACCACCGCGTCGTATTCCTCGGTCACGAACACAGCTACGGCCGACCCGTGCAAATCTCCTGTGGTTTGTCGATACTCGCGCTTGGATAGCCGGGATTACTTATATTTTCTGGGGGGATTGCCGCATCAGCAGCCCGCTTTCGGGACTTAACTGGACTGGGGGTGTAGGGACTCGTGCATGGTCCCCGATAGATCCCGCCGCTTGCTACCGGTCGCGATACTTTTTACAGCACTGGTAGTGACAAGTGGCATTGTAGGTGCATCGCTCGCGCAACCATCCGCCAACGGGGCCGAGATGGACGAAACAAACCAGGACGCCGACGGTAGTGAGATCATCACAGCCTTCCAGCAGCAAATCGAGACGCTCGATACCGTCGAGTTCACCCGTATCACCGAAACCGAGTACGACAGCGAGACCACGACGACGACCGAACGTGTCTCCGCTGATTTAGAGGCCTCGGAAAAGCGCGTGGAGATAGTCGAATCCGAGTGGAGAGACGATGTCACGACGATCGTCAATGAGAGTCACTCGGTGACGTACAACGCCGACGAGAATACTGTCACCGAGCGCCGCTACTACTTCGACCAACTGCTTCCCACAATCGAGTCGTTGAAAAACGAGTCGTTGGTCAGTTACGACTACCGTGGCACCGACACCGTCGAGGGACAGGACGTTCACGTCCTCGCGGCTAACATAGCGGAGCAGACAGAAGCAAACATCGAGTTCGACCTCACCGTCTACGTCGGGACAGACACCGACTTCCCGGTTCAGATCGTGGTAGAAAATCAGGCAGACGTCTCGTCCGGTTACACTCAGACGGTGACCTTCGAGGACGTCACGCTCAACGAGGGGATCCCGGATTCGACGTTCGAACTTGCCGTGCCCGACGACGCAACTGATCCAAGCGAGGTCGGTCCGGACATCTCCCGGTACGACGACCACGACCGACTTCAGTCCAGCGCCGACCTGTCGGTCCCCGACGCTGAGCTGTCCGACGGCTACGCATTCGACCACAGTCGGATCGTCGACGGGGACGGTTACTACACGGTCTCGGCGACCTACACGGACGGGACCAACCAGGTTACGATCAGCACGCAAGGCGAATCCAGCGTCGACTACGGCGAACTCGAAGATTACAACGAGATTTCTATCGACGGTTCGACGGGCTGGTACGCCGAGTACGACGACACCGGACTCCTCCACTGGGACGCAAACGACCAGTCCTACAGCATCTACGGTCAGGTCTCCGAGGAGGAGATGCTGGCCCTTGCAACCGCGATCGCGGAAGGGTAGTAACTCAAACGGCTCTTTTCGTCTGGATCACGCCTATTTTATACCGGTCCCTAGAGACTGGTATGCGAGACCGTCAGGCGAC
>JAQCMX010000013.1 GCA_028274885.1 Haloarculaceae archaeon | reverse complement strand
GCGGGAAACAGAGATAGTGCGGCCGTTCGGTCGCGGCTGCCAGAGACCAGAAGTCTCCGCTGGGGTGATCGGACACTGCTGGTAGCTCACGGACACCGCCACGACAACACAGCCCTCTCGATACTTGCACGGCAGGAGAAAGCAGACCTGGCCATTGTCGGCCACACACACCGCCCGGCGATCGAATACGTCGATGGTCTGCCGGTTGTGAATCCGGGAAGTTACGCTGACCCGCGACAGTTCGACCCAGGGTATGCGACGTTGCGGCAGTTCGACGACGGTGACCGCCTGCGCGTCCGACTGCGAACACCGGACGGTGACCCGCTCGCGTCCGCTGAACTGTGAGCTGAGCTGTCTTGGACATCTGTTGAAGAGTGTCCTGTCAGAGCCCATAGCTGTCCTCGTCAGTCATCGAGACGGGTGAACCGTTGACATCTTATCGATATTTATTGACCCGATCAACTGTAATCCCCCAGTAGAAACAAAAAACGTGGCAGAGAAGTCGGCTATCTTTCATTCCGGTATGGGACCGCCGAGGTACGCAACCCGCAATCGACGCAGGTGATCTGGGATTCAGAATAGCACCCGGACGCGAGCAAAGTGAGCGTCCGGTTTTTTCGCCCACGTTTTTGCGCCGAGCGGTGGCCGAAGGCCATCCGAGGCGGAAAAAGGTGGAGTGGGACCGCCGAGATTCGAACTCAGGTCCGACGCACCCCATGCGCCGAGGATACCGCTACCCCACGGTCCCGTGTTTCGAACGGAGCAGACACCAGCGATTAAGCCCTTCGATTCGCGGGTCAGACCAGCACGCGTTCGAGGGTAATCACAGTCCCGGACTCCGCCCCGGGATCGGCGACCAGTTCACCAAGACACACCGCACTTCCGTCGGGTGTATAGCAGGCAACGAGCGATCCCTCTGTCGGCCGATTGTCACCAACCGCAGCCGGCGTCGTGTCGAGAACACCCGGTGCGTAGACCGGCGCACCGTGAGCGACCTCCTGGGCGGCACTTCGTGCGATTGTCACCCGTGGGAGTGTACCGAGAGAACGTTCGGCGGGGGCAATGATATCCCGGAGCGGTTGCTCGGATCCGTCTTCGGCCCAGTACGCGAGCGCGTCGGTCAACTCCTCCATCCGGACGAGCGAGGCAGCCTCGAACTGGCCCATGGCCGTCCGTCGCAGGTCACCCATGTGGGCCCCGGTCCCGAGTGCCAGGCCGAGATCATGACACAGCTTGCGTACGTATGTGCCGGCCTCACACCGGATCCGCAGGAGTGCACGGCGTTGCTCCCGTTCGAGGACATCCAATTCGAGTATTTCCCGGGTCCGGAGCGAGCGCCGGACCGCAGATTTACGCGGTGGTTTCTGGTAGAGATTGGCCTCGAAGGTCTCTACGGTCGCTTCGAAGTCAGTCGGGATTGGGGCGTGGACCTCGAGAACCGAAACGTACTCCTTGTGGCTATCGGCAAAGACCTGTGCGAGACGGGTGGCCTCACCGAGCAACAGGGGCAGACAGCCTGTCACCTTCGGATCGAGCGTTCCGGTGTGGGCCACCCCACCGAGACCGGTGGGACTGTCCTCACCAGGGGGACTGGTCTCGTGTGCGAGGAGTGCATCGGTGACCAGTCTCTCCACCCAGTCGGCGACCTGATGCGAGGAGGGGCCGGGTGGTTTGTCGAGGTTGACCACGCCAAAGGAGAGCAGCGAAGGGATCGAGCGTTCGGCCGGAGGTTCACGGAGGGTCATACTCACCCGAAGTTGTACTCGACGCCCTTGAGGGTCTGTGTGCCCTCGTCGCGGCCGGGGTCGTAGGACTGAATTGCCTCGACCACGATCGAGATTACCCCGTCCGGTCCCCAGCGGGCCGTGTTGACCACGAGGTCGTAGATAGACAGATCCCCGATATCGATGCCGTAGTACTCCTCGTAGCGCAGTGTCTCACTCTGTGTACGGGCCTCTGTCTCGGAGCGGGCTTTCTCCACTGTTTTGCCCTCCCGGTCGGCAATGCGCGCAGTGCGAACGTCAAGCGGGGCGTCCAACCAGACGCGAAAGTCGGCGTACTCGCCGGCCATCCAGCCAGCCAAACGGGATTCGAGAACGACACTGTCCCGATTACGGGCGATTGAGCGCAGGCGACTGTCGAGGTCCCGATCGATCGCATCGTCCTTTTCAGCCAACCGATTCAGTTCCAGTGGCGTCAGACCCCGCTCGGCGGCGATATCGCGGAAAATATCCCCCCCTGAGACGTGTTCGTGCGCGAGTTCGCTTGCGAGCGATGATGCAAGCGTACTCTTTCCGCTCCCTGCAGGACCGGAGACTGTAATCAACATACAAGTGGTGTGGGATACGGCCTAAAAGAGGTTGCGAGTCGGGATGAAACCGCTGTCGTCTGGTTTAATTGGGTGAGGTTCTGACGTTCAAAGCCTTGCGCATCACCTGCGAGAACCCAAGCGAACAGATGAAATACCAGAGCAGCCACGTCTGGAAGGGCCCGACCGCACCGGCCCGCCACGTTTCCATCTCGCCGAAAATCGGCATGACGATCACAGGGGAGTCGACAGTCACCCCCACGTCGAGGACCATCCAGTAAAGCCAGAGAAAAACCGGGATTGTTAGCATCATGATCCACACCATCGGGCGAAACTGCGCTTTGAACACGCCGAGATTGTCGGTCATCATCTCCATTTGCTCCTCCTGGATACGTTCGAGTGCCTCGTCGTCGCCGCGTTCCTTTGCCTTCTTTCGGCGCTCTTTGAGTGCCTGTGTTTTCTCCCGGTATTCACCCATGACCTCCATGTCCATGAGATTATCCTGGAGAACCGAGGAGAACAGACCGGTCAGGATCGCCAGGACGAGAACAACGAGGTAGAACGGCATCGTGGATTCCAATGGTCCAAGAAAAAGGTCGATGGTACTGCCGATGGCTGCCCGCGCGGAATTAAACGCGTACCCGACAAAGAGTCCCATAACGGCAAGCCCGGCCATCTTGTCGTAGATAGTCCATCCGGTGTCCTGATCGGTATCCGGCGTGGGGTCGGCCTCCCCGATTGCCTCCCGAACCCCGTCGGGGTCGTCGACCACGAAGCCGTCCCCATCGGCATCAACAAGCAACCCCTTCTCGATGAGTCGACCCCACGCACCGGAGGAGATATCATCGCTCACGTCACCCCACGTCACCCTGCCCTTTTGTTCGGCGACATCGAGCACCGTTCCGAGGGCGTCGGTCATATGTTGTCCCTCGTCCGCGAGTTCGTTTACCTTCTGTGCTGTCCGTGGCATTGGTAATATATAGTGTGGCGGTGGTTTATCAAGCTTTTACTCCCGCAGTTTGGCTGGCCGGTACGCACGAGGGTGGCTACCGTCCGGGTGGCGGTGTACTGTCTGTGGATCGGGCCACAGGGAGCGCCCTGACGGGGAACGGAGCTGTCTCATAGTGTTTGTTGCGAGTCTTTACCGCTGTGGTGTGACAAGACACCGGTTACACGGCGTGAAACACCGATATTTGTGACTTGGTTACGAAAGTTACCGCAACAAACACTATCAGACATCATAGAACAGACAGAAGTGGGGGCTAACCGTCGATCGTGCGCCGGATCGCACCTTTGATATCCGCCCAGACCGAATCGGGTTGCTGTTCGCCATTGATTTCGACGAACACGTCGTTGTCGCGGTAGTGGTCGATAGCCGGGACGGTGGTGTCCTCGAAGACGTCGAGTCTGTTTTCGACGGCTTCGCGGCTGTCATCGTCACGCTGGACGAGGTCGGCATCACACTCATCACACACACCTTCCTTCGCTGGCTGGTCGAACTCGACGTGGTAGTTGGCCCCACACCCCTCGCAGACGCGCCGGCCGGTGAGGCGACCGATAAGCTCCTCCCGTCCGACAGACAGAGAGAGGATGACGTCGAGATCAGTCATGGCCTCGAGTTCTTCGACCTGTTCTATGTTGCGCGGATACCCGTCCAGTACAAACCCGTTTGCGGTCGTGAGAGCCTCGTCGACGATCGCATTGACCACCTCGTCGGGCACAAGGTCGCCGGCTTCCATGTACGCGCGGGGCGTGTCGTACTCTGTGTCCATGTCACTGATGTCCATGTCCTTGTTCGCGCGAAGCGCGTCACCTGTAGTGACGTGCTCGACGCCGAACTCCCCGGCGATGTTGGAACTCTGTGTCCCCTTCCCGGCTCCCGGTGGACCGAGAATGAGGATCTGTGGTTGTGCCATACTGCGACATTTCAGGCCAGGATGTAAATGATTGTCCAAACGAACGCGGCTTTGAACCTCCAGAGCTGTGACTCCGAAACAGGAGTCCCGATATCTCTGCCCAGGCTGGCAAGTTTCCCTCGGCGAACATCAGAAGCTCTTAAGGACCGAAACGCAAATTAATTGTTAATGGATCAGCTCCTGGTTCGGGCAGCCCGCGGTGAGCGAACGGAACGACCGCCAGTCTGGTTGATGCGCCAGGCGGGCAGACACATCCCCGAGTACCGCGAGCTACGTGATGAGCATACCTTTCTGGAAGCGATCAAAAACCCCGAGATCGCACAGGAGATCACGATGCTGCCATGGGAGTACTACGAACCGGACGGCGTGGTGATGTTTTCTGACATTTTGACAGTTCTCGAGCCACTCGGATTCTCCTATCACATCGAGAGCGGTGTCGGTCCAGTGATAGACGACCCGGTCACAGGACCGGCGGACGTAGACCGAACCCACGATGACGTGTCACAGAAGCTGGATTACGTGGGTGAGTTGCTGGTCAGACTAAATCAACGAGTCGGAGAGGAGACTGCCGTTATCGGGTTTGCCGGCGGGCCGTTTACGCTTGCCTCCTATGCTGTCGCCGGCGGGCCGAGTCGTACAAACATGCCACTCAGACGCCTGCGAGCGGCGCATCCAGACGCATTCCGGACGTTGCTGGAGGCGTTTGCCGACGTCGTCCGTGACTATCTCGAATTCCAGATTGGGAACGGGGCCGATGTCGTACAACTGTTTGACACCTACGCCGGAGCACTCACCCGCGAGGATTACGAGGAGTTTCTGCTCCCACTCCACCAGGAGATACTCACGGATCTGAACGCACCCTCGATTGTCTTTGTGCGGCGGATGGGTGGCCGACTCGACCTACTGGAGGCAAGCGGTGCGGACGTGGTCGGTCTCGACTGGACTGTGGGGATGGGTGAGGCACGTGACCAACTGGGCAATCGGCCGGTACAGGGGAATCTCGATCCCTCCTATCTGTTCGGTGAACCGGAGTTCGTCCGTAAAAAGACGCGTGCGGTTATCGAGAAGGCCGGCCCGTCGGGGCACATCCTCAACCTCGGCCATGGCGTGAACAAGGACACGCCGGTCGAATCCGTCGAGGCATTCGTCGAAACGGCAAAGACAACCGAGCGATGATCCCGATCTGTCTCACAACGACAGCCACACAAAACTGCAACGACCACGCGGTCTACCCTGGGTGACAAGACACCCACGGCGATACGCGAACCAGCCGGATAATGTGACCCCACCGGAGTCCCGCCGAACACCCCGGAGTGTGACATAAAATCACGCTGACATCCTCCCACGACGGAGAGGCTCCCCGCTCGTACGCGGTTGGGTTGTGGGCCGTGCCAGTGCTGCCCCCGACCGAGATAGCGGGCTTCATTTACCCCCGCAAAGGGTGCGTATCCTTACTCCTCGAGAACTAATCCGCGCCCTCTGGCAGTTACGACAAGATCGAACACTCTTCGCAGTGACATAAGATCACCCACCTGTACCGATTCAAAATCTAACAGGTAGGACACGAACGCGTCCTTCTGTTTGGCGAATTTGTCCAGTGTAACGAGAAATTTAAATACGGCTTCCACGCCGAATGTCCCGAGCATCTCGTCTAAAATCCCCACGTCAACGCAGACGTCCGTGTGTACTGTTCGGAGGTTGTCTGTGCTATCACTGATTGATATTCCCAAGGCGCTGAGCGAACCGGCTTCGATAACTTCGATACCAACTGATGACCTGTACAGTACGTTCACCGGAACACGGTTTACTTTCGCTTCCTGATCTGGTTGGGATTGCGTCGTAATAACTGAGATAGCGTCTGGCAGATCCGTTTCGGACGTGTGTAACTGCTCGATCTGTTTCGATGGCTGGGACGTGACAACAATTGCAGCAGTCGCTGCCGAACGAACATAGGCACGGACCGTATCCACGTGTGCTTGGTCCGGGTGAGCGTCGATCAAAAGGCTTCCACTGTGATCGATCTCCTCGGTAATATGGGTGGGATATACCGTGAACCGGTCAGCGTGTTGTTCCTGGAGATGCGCACGAAGTTCCGTCGTTGCTTGATCCATCGTCGTCGTCTTGCTGGTGACCGAACAATGTGGACACGTCCATGCGACGCCAGCATCTGACCCCCAGGCGTAATCCTCGTAATGAGTGAGACTGTGCTCTGTCAGCATCTGCAGTAGCGCTTGCTCGTGAGGTGCCCACACAGTAAACCCGCACCCGTCGCAGAGTCCTTTCATGCAATGATCGTAACTTTTTTTCCTCGGATTAAACCGTATTGGTCATACTGACCTGCCTCAGTATCTCTTAGTTGAACTTGTGAACGGAGCAAGGGGCTTTTCTGTAACATGCTGGGTAAGTGTAAAGATACTCATCCTGTCACCGTGTATACTCTGTTGATGTCTGAGAACCCATCGTCCGACAGTGAGTATCTTTCGGACAGTGTTGCTATCGTAACGGGCGCATCTTCAGGAATCGGCGAGGCGACTGCCGAAGCACTTGCCACAGAGGGTGCAACCGTCGTGCTTGCAGCACGGCGTGTCACGGAATTGGAGGCGCTTGCGGACCGGATCACCACAGAGGGTGGCGACGCACTCGTCGTCGAGACCGACGTCACGGCGGAAGACGATATCGACGCCCTGGTCGAGACGACCACGGATGTGTACGGCCGGATCGATATCCTCGTAAACAACGCCGGCGTGATGCTTCTCGAACCACTGGAGCGAGCGGACCGATCGAATCTCCGGCAGATGGTCGAGGTGAATCTGATGGGCCTGATGAATCTCACGCACGCCGTGGTCCCCATCATGCAACAACAAGAGGGCGGCCACGTGGTCAATGTTTCCTCAATCGCGGGGCGTCAGACAATGCCCAGTGGCAGTGGCTACAACGCCACGAAGTTCGGTGTCAATGCCTTTACCGATGCCATTCGACAGGAACTCTCGCCACAGAATATCCGAACCACGATCATCGAACCGGGGGCAGTCGACACTGAACTCGGGACACACATTCCCGACGAGCAGGTCCTCGAACAACTCGCCGAAAGGGAGATTCCAACGCTCGCTTCCGAGGACATCGCCCGGGGGATCGTGTACGCAACAAATCAACCCGAACACGTTGATGTCAACGAGATCATGATCCGCCCGACCGGACAGACGAGAAACTGAACCGAGGATACCGGCTCCGTGGGACAGCGGCGCGAGAGACTGTGAACTGTCCCGGTGCCAGACCGTTACTCGTCGGCCAGTTCCGCTGCCAGCTGGCGTGCCTCCCGAACCCTGCTGGGGACGCCCATCCGCTCGGTGTAGTTGGTCGCCAGTGTGATCCCGTCCGGTGTCTCGACATCTTCCAGGTTCCACCAGGACTGGTCCCAGGCCGGAAAGCCCACATCGAGTCGGCTCACCTCGAGAACGTCCGCGGGGACATCCATCGCCGTTTCGAACTCCTCGCTTGCGATGGACCCGAGGGTTTCGTCGTCTTCCTCGAGGAGTTCGGGTTCGTGCATCCCACCCAGAAAGGCCGTGTGGACGCCCTCGCGGTCGAACATGCTGTCGTTCCAGGAGACACCGAGCGTGTGCAAGTCCTCACCGTATCCAACCTGGTACCCGAACCCTTCCCTGTCGGTGTCGGCCTGCAGGAAGACCAGCGCGAGGGGGTTGTATCTGAGAGCGTCAAGCTGTGAAGCGCCCTCGACGTGCCCTTCGAGGAGGTCGCTCGCCACGTCTGCGGGTGTCGTGACGACCACGTGGTCGAATTCGGACCTGCCAGCGGGTGTATGAACGCTGTATCCCGTCTCTGATCCGGACAGTTGTTCGATCTCCAGTACCGAGGTATCGAACTCGATCCGGTTCCGGTAGGTGTCGGCGAGGGCGTTCGGAAGCTGTTGGTTGCCCTTTTCGAAAGAGACTGGCGGCGGGCGCTGGCCCTGTCCGAGCCGTTTGAGAATCGCCCTGAGAAAGCTACCAGTCTCCTGTTCGCGTTCGAGCAGGCTGTCGAGGGCGAAGGCTGCCGGCATCGCCGCGGGATCCGAGCCGTAGATGCCCCCGTAGAGGGGGCCGACGAACTTCTCGTAGGCCTCCCGACCGAACTTCCGAACGAACAGCTGTTCCGCGGTTTCTGCTGGGTGACCGGGATATGTCAGTGGTTCCGACAGCAGACGGAGTTTGCCCGACCGGGAGAGAAGATCCGTCCGTAAAAGTGCCCGGGCCGAGAACGGAACCTCACCGAGGCTACTGTCAGCGTACACGAAGAGACGTTCGTGGTTTGCTTCCACGAACGCGTCGCCGATATCTGCGGCCTCTGCGAGCGCAGCGATGCCCGGGGTCTTCCGCATACGCTGTGGTCCCACCTCGAGTCTGTGCCCGTTGACACATTTGCTCTGGATGACCCCGCCTGCCTCGGTCCCGGCCTCGAAGGCCGTGCTTTCGATCCCCTGCTCGGAAAGATAGTGTGTGAGGGCAAGCCCGGTGATGCCCGCACCGACGATTCCGACCTGCATCGGTTCACTCCCGCGGGGCGTTCAGGCACATCGTTCCCGGTTTGTCCCGACACTGACACTGTCGGAACTGGTAGTAGCCAGGATCGAAGTCCGCGATGAACGGCTCGACTAGATCGGCGAACACCTGCGGGATACGGTCGTCGTCGTGTGGGATCGGGACGCGGTGAAACTCCAGTCCCGCAGTGTCAGCGTCCGCAGCGAGTTCTTCGTCCAGTTCCGAGAGCGTCTCGCTTTGCTCGTGGAGGAAGCTAATCGGTTCGACGACAACCCGCTCTGTGTCGATATCCGTTATCAGGTCCTCTATCTCGGGTTCGGTCCACGGAATATCACGGTTCCCGTGATTCTGGTAACCGAGTTCGTACGTCCCGACACCCAGCATCGAAGCCATCACCGAACACCACTCGTCGACGTAGATGTCGTATCTGCTCCCCTCTTCGAGGTAGTGTTCCGGCGTGCCATGTGCCGAAAACACGAGCGTCGTGTCCTCGTCGGTGAGGTCGAGCCCGCGGTCCGCGACGAACGATTCGATATTGTCCGCCCGGATCTGATTGTACCTGGGGTGTTTGTGCCAGCCGGTGATCCCCTGGTTTGTCACCTCCCACTCGAGATCCGCGATTGCCTCGTCGAGTTCGTCGAGCGAGATGACGTTTGTCGAGGGGCCACAGAGCGGATACACCGGCAGGGCGACAAGGCTGTCCACCCCGTCCGCCCGGGCAGCCTCGGCGGCCTCATCGATGAACGGTTCGGTGTACTGCATCGCGACGTACGTTTCGACGTCGTATCCCCGCTCACGCAGTTCCTGGCCGGTCTGGGTTGCCTGCCACTCGGACTGTTCGTTCAGTGGGGAGCCACCGATCTGCTCGTACTCTTCGATCAGGCCAGGGGCGCGCCGCTTTGCGAGTTTCTGTGCGCGGTTGCGGGCCTCGGCCTCCGATTCAGCATCTTCGAGATCGGCGTTTGCAAAAAAGATGCGCTCGAGGTAATCCAGGACCTTCTCTCTGTCCGGTTCGGCAGGTTCACCAAAGTTCAGCAGGACCACACCGGTAGTCATACCCATCTCTTGGTGTATACAAATGTATGTCTGTCGATTAGCCCCACCTGAGGGGACCGTCGTACCTCGAAAGGGCGGCCACTGCTCCGATACTGTCTGTCATCCGTCTGACGGTGAATTATGTGAGGCGAGGGGGAAAATCGATCAACTGTATGGCCGAGACAGAAACGATCGCGGTCGCAGAGGTAAGCGATGGCTTCGGTGCAAGCGGAGAGGCCGACGAGACGGTGTCGCTCCCAGTTGTCGAGTTGTTGACCGGACGGGGGTTTGTCACCGGTAAATCCGGGTCCGGCAAATCGAACTCCGCCAGTGTGATCGCGGAAAAACTGCTCGACAACGGGTTCGGCCTGCTTATCGTCGACATCGACGGGGAGTACTACGGTCTCAAAGAGGAGTACGAGATTCTACACGCCGGCGCGGACGAGGGGTGTGACATCCAGGTGACGACCGATCACGCCGAGAAACTCGCGACGTTGGCGCTGGAGCAAAACGTCCCGATCATTCTCGATATCTCGAGTTATCTCGACGAGAGCGAAGCCGAGGCGGTACTCACCGCGGTCGCGCGTCGCCTCTTCGCCAAGGCCAAAAAGAAAAAACAGCCATTCCTCCTGCTGGTCGAGGAGGTACACGAGTACATCCCCGAGAAAGGCGCGGTCGGCGAGTGTGGAAAGATGTTGATCAAGATCGGGAAACGCGGCCGGAAACACGGGCTCGGGATCTGTGGCATCAGTCAACGGCCCGCGGACGTAAAGAAGGATTTCATCACGCAGTGTGACTGGCTGCTCTGGCATCGCCTGACCTGGAACAACGATACGACTGTGGTGGGCCGGATTCTCGACGGCGAGTACGCCGACGCGGTCGAGGATTTAGACGATGGTGAGGGGTTTCTGATGACAGACTGGTCCGAGACAGTCCGCAGGGTACAGTTTTACCGCAAGCAGACGTTCGACGCTGGGGCAACGCCAGGTCTCGACGACTTCGAGCGGCCGGAACTGAAAAGTGTCAGTGCGGATCTCGTATCGGAACTCGAAGAGATTAGTGAGGACGAACAGGCTCGCGAAGACCGCATACGGGAACTGCGCGAACAACTGGATCAAAAAAACTCCCGGATCGCGGAACTGGAAACGGAGCTCAAGGACGCACGGGATCTGAGTCGGATGGCAGACCAGTTCGTCGAGACGCTCGTAGGCCATCTCGAAGGGCAAGTGCCCGGCCGGACCGAACGGGAGCAGATGCGCACAGACTGGGACGAACGCAGTAGTACGACAAACGGTGAAGGGGTCGAAGTTTCCCCACAGACCGAAAACGGAAGTTCACAGTCCAAAACAGAGAACGAACAGGAACCAGGAGAGCCGAACACAGACCCCAAGGGAACAACTGACAGCGAGTCTGGAAGCCAGGGCGACGAGGCTGTGACAGCTGTCTCGGCAGACGGGGAAATGGAAGGAATCGGCGGGAAAGATGAAACGAACGGAGCCACAGCGACAGGGGCCGAAAACGAGAGAGTCAAAACAGAAACTGAGACGCCGGAATCGGAGCGATTTAGCGCAGAGGCGGTGTTCGAGTCGCTGGACAGCGCAGCGGAGCTCTCGACAGCGGATGTACTCCAGGACGACCCCCGCGCCAGTTCACAGACGACACGGGAGGCGGTCGAGTCGAAACTGCGGTTAGATTCGGAGAGTGTCACCGAGGAGGAGCGTTCAGTGTCCGAAACATCTCTCGACGACGGAACGTCGAAACGGAAAACGCCCGATGAAACCCCGTCTGAGGAGGCCTCTGCAGACCGCGATGAGCCGCTTGTGGTGAGGGAACTGAAGGCTGATATCGCTGCAATGGACACGAAAACCAGAGCGATGCTCGCGTACTACCGCGAGTTCGGTCCGGAGACGGCACTGAACGCACACTTCGGGGCCGGAGGCGACGGGGATCGGACCAGCGCCTACGCCCACAACAGAACCCTGCGCACGCACGGTCTGATCGAACACGTCGGACGGGGCCGGTACGAGTACCGCCTGCGTGAACTCCTCCGCGAGGAGTTCGGTACGTCTCTTGGAGCAGACGCTGTCGGCGCGTACGCACGACAGATCGAGAAGACGGTGCTTGACTCACAGTAACTCCGTGTGTTCGTACCCCCGTACGATCAGAGCGGATCGACCAGTGACTCGAGTGCGCGCAGCGGATCCTCGGCTTTTGCCACCCCACTCGCGAGCAAAACACCATCCGCACCCAGGTCACGGGCGGCGACGACGTCCTCGCCGGAGGAGATGCCAGCGCCACAGTAGACATCGATTGAGGGATCGATTTCCTCGGCTGCCGCAACCGCGCCCTTGACAATATCGGGGTCGGCTTGGCTGACAGGCGTGCCCGTGCCGATCAGTTCCGGCGGTTCGACTGCGACCGCGTCGGGACCGAGCGCTGTGGCGGCGGCGATCTGTTCTGGATTGTTCGCACAGACGACCGTCGCCAGGCCGACGGATTCCGCTGCTTCGATTGCACGGTCTATCTCCGCAAGTGTGAGTCGCTGTTCGGAGTGGTTGAGGAGGGTTCCAGCCGCACCCGCGTTCGCAACTGCCTCGGGCAGTGTCGAGCCGGTGTGGCTCCCGGGCTCGATGGGATCGATATGCTGTCCCCACGTCTCGACGCCAGTTTCCGCGACCGCGGAGAGGTGCGCTGCCTGCGGGGCGACAGCCACCTCGGTAGCGCTGGCGGCCGTGAGGTCGTGGGCTGCCTCGGCGACAGTGACCGGATCACTCGGGTAGGCTTTCAGATTGACGAGTACGAACATATCTCAGCAGGGTACCGGCGTGGGGAAATAGATTGTGAGTTTCCCTGATCGCGGAACTGCCAGACCGACCTCACCGGGTCCCGGAGTCCCGACAGCAGAAAACCGCACGACACAGAGCGGGTGACGGATTCGAAAGGTTCAATTATCCCCGTCTGATACCCCAGAATGTCCGGGTTCGTGGTCTAGGTCGGTTATGACACCTCCTTGACATGGAGGAGGCCGGCGGTTCAAATCCGCCCGAACCCATGCCCACCTATAGAGAAGCATCTTTTACCGGCTTTAGCTGATTACAGGCGCTAAGCCCCCTTCCTCAAGCAGCGACCGACGGGAGCGAGTAGGAAGGGGATACAGCGGCGTCATTGTTTCACTTTCACTGCGCGGCATGGCCTTCTACCCCTGCGGTCGAAACCGGTAGTACGATGCTCGCCACGCTTCCGATGGTGTTCATGCGTGGTTCGAAAATCTGTGATTTTCGTCATCACGAAAGACGGAGTTTTTCGAACGACGACAAGAAGCGCGCACTGTCGGTTGTGGTCGAGTGTCCATCCGGTAGGAGTGGGACACTCCAAACCGCCTAAAGGGGA
>JAQCMX010000276.1 GCA_028274885.1 Haloarculaceae archaeon | reverse complement strand
GAGACGTTCCCGCCGGGACTGATCGGCACCGATTAGCAGTACGGAATGAGCTGGCATGGGTAACACATTAGGTAATGATATGCATAAAACCATCCCGTCACGAACGCGCTGTGAGAGGTCCCCGCTGTTGTCAGCTACCAACCCCTGGGGGTTGGCTCGTCAGTGAGACTCGCGGGTGTCGCGCTCCCTGCCCGAAGGTCCCACGTCCCTGACTTACAACCGACCGTATGACTCCGGGGCTGGCTGACGGACAGCCCGTCCCACCGACCACCTCTGGACCTGTGGGACGTACTTCACGATTCAAACCGGAGTCAGATCAAACGTATACTGTTGGCTGTAACTGATCCGCGATATTCGCCACATGGTGGCGAAATCCTTGAAAGACGTACGGCCAACAGTATTATACGCTTTCTCCCGCCGCTAACGCGGATTGGCCTCCGCGCTGCTTCCGCTGTGACGACCGTATCCGACGTACGCTGCACATCCGGTCACTCTCTGAGAGCGTCCTCACGCTCTGTGGCCTCGAGTGTCTCCGCCTCGACATCCGTCGCGACCACGGCAGGCTTGTACGCACCCCCGTCGAACAGCTCGTGGTCACCGACGGAGGATTCGACGAACCGGCTGAACGCTCGCCGCTCCGGTGGGAGTCGACCGTAGATGATCTCCTCGTCCACGAGGTCGTAGACCGGGATGCGTGGGGTAAGGAGTGTGTCTTCCCCGACAACGCTGTTTTCACCGACCACAAACCCCGACGTGACACGACAGCCTGCACCGAGCGAGACGCCATCCTCGATAACCACCGGTGCGTCCTCGACTGGTTCGAGAACACCGCCGATGAGCGTGTTCGCGCCGATTTTCACCTCGTTTCCAATCTGGGCACAGGAGCCGATCGTGTCACACGAATCCACGAGCGTCCCGTCCCCGATTCTGGCACCCAGATTGACAAATGAGGGGCTCATGAGGATGACGTCCGACCCGAGACTGGCACCGCGGCGCACGACTGTTCCGTCGGGCGTATTCCTGGTTCCCCGGCGACCAAGATCATCCGTGTCGTACAACGGCAAGACGTCGTTGTAGGTCACGCCGCCGTACTCGTAGGTCGAGATCCCCCGCAGACTGAAATTCAACAGCACACCCTGCTTGACCCACTGATTTGCCTGCCATTCGCCATCCCGTTTCTCTGCGGCTCTGATCTCACCGCTCTCCAGTGCGTCGAGAAACTCCGCAAGTGTCGTCATCGCCGCCCCGTCCAGCCCGTCTGTCCCTGACTGGGACCGTTCCCAGAGGTCCACTATCTCCGATTGCAGGCTCATGCTTCCTCTCTCGGTTCTCCCAAACTTGTCCATTACGGAACTGATCTGTCCCGCTATCGGTACCCGTGGATCAGCTGTCGGTCACCCACACCGCGGCAGGATCTCATATCTCCGTATCTAGTAGCTTCCCGTGTGGGTCGATCTCCCCGTCCCTGATGCGTGTACTGCTGATTCGGTTCCCGTCGTCTGCGACGACGAACGGGGCAGTGTGTATCTCGAGAGGAGACAGATCGTTCCTGAGACGCCTTTGATTGAGTTTGTGTGCGCGGTGCTGTGCCTTTCCCTCCGGGGAAACGATCAGCGCATCCGCATCCTCACGGGTGGCGGCAGGGCCACCGGTATCCTCGATTTCGACGATCTCGTAGTCGGCCGAGTAGGCACTGTCCCAGCTATCGATCTCCGTCTTGAGTGATTCCCGACGCTCTCCGAACGAACTGAGCTGTTCGGCGTGGGCAGGGTCCTCTCGTGTTTGTCGTGCGAGTGCCGTGGCGGTGAGACCAATGAGAACGTGTCCATCGTTGTCCCCGATATGGCTCGCAGTCTGGAACGTCTTGTGCAGGAGTGCGCGGTGCCCGTCGTGCAGCGGTGTGAACGTCCCGCCAAGGATGGCAATACGCTCGCTGGAACTCATCGATGGCTCTTGCATCTGGGGGTATGTATACGCAGGGGATTCATGCTGCGGGAAACGTGAGGCTGCTCTGGGTTCCGTGTCAATAAGTACGTCGGCTGTGTTTGTCCGGATACGGTGGCTTTGAACGGCAACGATCGGTCAATCGCCGCGTTCACCATGCTCGGTCACGGCCTCGTCCACTGGTTCGAGATGTCGATCCCCATCTTCCTCGTCGTCTGGCGCACCGATCCAGGCGCGTCGGTCGTGCTCGCCGGGATCGTAATCGCGCTCGGATACGTCCCGTTTGGCCTCGGATCCCTGCCCGGCGGCGTGCTTGCTGATCGGTTTGGCCCCCGACGACTCATTCTGGTCTGCTACGGTAGCATGAGTGTTGCTTTCCTCGTGCTTTCACTCGCTGATTCGATGCTCACTATCACGCTCGCACTCATCCTCTGGGGGATTGCCGCGAGCGTCTACCACCCCGCAGGCAACTCACTGATCAGCACCGGCGCAACACACCGGGGCACCGTCTTCGCTTACCACGGGATCGCTGGGAACGTCGGGATCGCCCTCGGTCCGTTTACCACGGCGACTCTTCTCGTCTTTTTCGACTGGCAACTGGTTGCCGCCTTGCTTGCCGTCCCCGGCTTGTTTGCTGTCCTCTACGGACTCCGTCTCGATTTCGATCCCACCGCAGCAACGGAGGCTGAGGGGTCTGTCGAGGCCGGAACGCCACTTACCGTTCCGACGTTTCTCGCAAACAGCAAGCGACTGTTCGCGAGTGCCTTCGTGCTCGTCTTCGCGCTCGTCACGTTCGAGGGGCTGTTCTATCGGGGGCTGTTGACCTTTTTCCCCGAGATTTTGCACGATCTCCCCGCCATGGAGGGCGTGGAACTCACAGCCGGGCTCCGTGGCTTTGCGCCCGCAGAGTACGTGTTCGTCGGATTACTCGTCGTTGGCATGCTCGGTCAGTACGTGGGCGGCAAGCTGACCGACCGGATCTCGGTCGAGCGCGGACTGGTCGCGTTTTTTATTATTCTTGCCGCACTCGCGCTTGCGTTCGTGCCGGTGTCCGCTCTGGGGCTGGGCCCGCTGCTCGTGTACTGTGTCCTGTTTGGGTTTTTTCTCTTTGCGATCCAGCCGTTCTATCAGGTCGCGGTTGCACTGTATACACCCGCGGACACCCGCGGACTCTCCTATGGCTACACCTTTCTTGCGGAGTTTGGGTTTGGCGCTACCAGCGTTGCGCTGAGCGGGTTTGTGCTTGGCAGCTTCTCCCTGGCGGCATACTTTGCAGTACTTGCCGGGTTTGCACTCGTTGCTGCCGCGTTCTCGCTTGTCCTGCTTCTTGGCCGTGGCCGGTTCGAGTTCATGAGCCGATCAAACCCCGACACCGCCGATTGATCTGAACCTGACACCCCGGCAGGATCCGTGTAACTGCTTCTCCCCCGGCCGACCCATCTTCTTTTACTATTCGATTGTGTAACTTTGGATGTGTGCACCTTTATTCTCGCGTGGCAGACGTTCGAGACCGCTCCGATGGTGGTAGCCGCAAACCGGGACGAACGCCTGGAACGACCCTCCGAGTTACCCAAACGCAGGGAGTGGCAGGCCTCGGTGGTTGCGCCGACCGACGCTGAGGCCGGCGGGACCTGGATCGGATACAACGAACACGACGTTCTGATCGCGATTACGAACCGCTGGACAGACCGTGACGGTGTGGGCGACCGGTCACGCGGGCTCTTGGTCCGTGACGTGCTCGGCTCTGAGAGTGCGTCTGCCGCGATTCGGACCGTTGAACACGAACTGGACGAACGGGACTACGATGGGTTTAATCTGGTCGCAGTCGACCCCAAAGCGGCGTTGCTCGTCGAATACGACGGGAACCGCACGATCAGCACCTTCGATCCTGGTGTACACGTGGTTGTCAATGTCGGTGCCGACGGCAGATATCGGTTGCCCAAACAGCGCAAGGAGGCGGGAAAAAGACAGGCCAGCAACGCCGACTCGGTGCGAACTGCACTCCGGCCCGAACCGGGTGAGGGCCACGAGTCGTGGCTCGACCGGGCCCGTGAGGTGATCGCCGATCACGAGTACGGCGTCTGTGTGCACGGCGATGGATTCGGGACGCGATCCTCGTCGCTGATCCACCTCACCGACGACAGTATGGGCTACGAGTACGCCGACGGTCCACCCTGTGAAACGTCGTTCGAACACGTCGACGCAACCCTTTGAACAGCCTCTGTGGGGACCCTCGTCCGGAGGCACCGAAGGTCACATTTAAACAACTGTCCACCTGTGTTTTGTACATGAGCACGTCAGCCACGCTTGAGGAACTCACCGACGACGAACGGCGGGGGCTAGAACTCGTCCGTGAGAGCGGTGGTATCCATCAGAGTGACTTCTGGAAGGAACTGGATATCTCCTCCCGAAAGGGAAGTAGGGTCGTCGAGAGCCTCACCGACAAGAACCTGATCAATCGCGAGGAGACAGTCTACAAGGGTCACAACACGTACTATCTCTCGCCCAAAGCGAAGGATCTGGATTTTTCCTTGCTCATGGCCGGCGACATGCTTTCGCCGTTTATCGGCGACGAGGAGGTCGATCCACAGAGTGACACGTTCTCGCAGTGGGTCATGACACTGGCCTACGAGGAGTGATTTTGCGACCTGTACCGTCCTGACAACGCACGTGTGGTACATCCCACGCAGCGATGTCTGCGACCCAGAAAACCGCAGTAATCACCGTCAGGCCTCAACCGTGAGGTCGGCGCGGCGTGCTGCCTCCTCGGCGGAGGCATCGTCGTGAACCACCGCAGCGATCCCTTCAGTGATCGCTTCGGGCCGGTCGTGCTGGAAGATCGACCGTCCCATCGATACGCCAGCAGCACCAGCATCGATGGCCCCTCGCACCATCGAGAGCGTTTCCTTGTCGGTCCCTCTGCTTCCGCCGGCGATCACGACAGGTAGGCGGGTCGCCTCGACGACCGTCCCGAACGTGTCCGGATCGCCGGAGTAGGCGGTTTTGATAACGTCTGCGCCGAGTTCTTCGCCAAGGCGGACAGCGTGGGCCAGATCCTCGGCAAATCCTGTCGGGTTGTCCTTATCTCGTACGTCGTGCCCGCGGGCGTAAGTCATCGCCAGCGTTGGCATTCCGAACCGGGCCGCGGAGTCGGTCACCTCCGCGAGCTGTGCGATCTGGTCGGGTTCGTGCTCACTACCAACGTTGATATGAAAGGACACTGCATCAGCCCCCGCGCGAACTGCCTCGGCGACGGTCGCTGTGGGACGCTTATCGTTCTCGTCCGGGCCGATGGCTGTGGAGCCGTTCAGATGAACAATGTAGCCAGCCCGGTTCCTGTTTCCGTGTACCCGGGGCGCGATCCCCTTCTGTGTGAGGATCGCGTCGGCTCCGCCTCGTGTGACGGCGTCTATCGTCGACTCGATGTCGGCCAGTCCCTTGACTGCCCCCAGTGTGATGCCGTGGTCCATGGGGACAATGAGGTGCTTTCCGTCTGTTCCGATGCGATCCAGTCGTGCGGATATGCCGGCAGCCATTGTGACACAGTGTGGCAAGTATGATTATGTGGCTTCCGGTTCCGGGTGCGACACAGGCCACAGTTTGTAACCGTCGTTGTCATTTTTCTCCGGGTCGATGGTTTCTCACCGGCCGCCCTTCGCGTTTCATCCGGCTTCCCGTGGTTGGTTTCTCATACTGTTGGCTGTACGTCTTTCAAGAATTTCGCCACCACGGTGGCGAATATCGTAGACCAGTTACAGCCAACAGTATCACTGGACGGCTCTTGCGCCCGTCAGGGCACCCTCTTTTAGTTCGCGGGCCTTCGCTTCGAGGCGATCTGCAACGGTCGCGGTATCCTCGTCGGCCGCGTGTCCCTGGGCGACGATGTCAACTAGCGCGGACCCGACGATGATGCCGTCAGCCCCCGCAGAGACGATGCGTTGGGCGTGGTCGCCGGTCTTGATGCCGAACCCGACTGCCTTTGGCACCTCCCAGTCTGCGATCCGTGCCAGTGACTCCTCGGTGTGATCGGAAACCTCGTCTCTCGCCCCCGTCGTCCCGAGGCGGGCCTGCACGTAGACGTAGCCCGAGACGTACTCCTGCATCCGTTCGAGGCGTTCGCCCCGGGTCGTCGGGGCAACGATAAACACCAGGTCGAGTCCGAACTCGTCGCAGGCCCTCCGAAGCGGTCCGGCTTCCTCGGCCGGCAGGTCCGGGATCACGAACCCTGCGATCCCCGCGGCTGCGGCCCGCTGGACGAACGGTCGCGGCCCATCGCCGTCCCCGTACTGGTAGACGAGATTGTAGTAGGTCATACACACAAGCGGCACCTCCACGTCGAGTGCTTCGACGAACTCGAAAAAGCGCTCGGGGGTCATCCCGGCCTCGAGCGAGCGCACAATCGCCTCCTGGATAGTCGGGCCCTCTGCGATGGGTTCGGAGAAGGGTAAACCAAGTTCGATCGCATCCGCGCCGCCACGGGCAAGTGCCTCCACGTACGCGAGAGACGCCTCAAAACTCGGGTCGCCGGCCGCGAGATACGGGACGAAGGCTGGTTCCCGGCTGAACGCCTCCGAGAGGCTCACAGCGACCCTCCTGCTACCTCGCGGAAAATCTCCATATCGGGCGCGATTGACAGGTCACGCTCTCTTGTCTCCTCGAGAACCGTCTCGAGATCCTTGTCCCCGCGCCCGGAGACGTTCACCAGCACGAGGTCGCCAAGGGTGTCCTGCTCCTGTTCGAGGTAGCCAAACGCGTGTGCGGTCTCCAGGGCCGGGATGACCCCTTCCAACTGCGAGAGGCGGTGGAACGCTTCCAGCGCCGCCACATCGTCGACGTTTACAGCCTGAACGCGACCTTCATCGACCAGGTGTGCCAGTTCCGGCCCGACCCCTGCGTAGTCCAGTCCGGCCGAAACGGAGTGTGACTCCATGATCTGTCCGTGACTGTCCTGCAGAACCTTCGTCCGTGACCCGTGCAGGACACCCTCCTCGCCTGTCGAGAGCGACGCCGAGTTTGGCGCAACACCTGCCGCTTCGTCGACAGAAAGCGACGACCCTCCGGCCTCGACAGCGTACAGATCCACGTCGTCCTCCAGGAAGTGATGGAAGGTTCCCATCGTGTTCGACCCGCCCCCAGCACACGCGAGGACTGCGTCCGGGAGACGGCCAACCTGTTCCCGGGTCTGATCGCGTGCCTCCTCTGAAATCAGGGCATGGAAATCACGGACCATCGACGGGAACGGATGCGGTCCAACGACACTTCCGATAACGTAGTGGGTGTTCTCGACCGTCCGGGCCCAGTCCCGCATCGTCTCGCTTATCGCTTCTTTCAGCGTCCCGCGTCCGGTCGTGACCGCGTTCACTTCCGCTCCGTTCGTCCGCATCCGGAAGACGTTCGGACGCTGACGGCCGATGTCGGTTTTGCCCATATAGATTTCACAGGGCATATCGAGGTGTGCAGCGGCCATTGCCGTCGCCGTCCCGTGCTGTCCTGCGCCAGTTTCCGCGATGATACGATCCTTGCCCATGTATTTTGCGAGTAACACCTGTCCCAACGCGTTGTTGAGTTTGTGTGCGCCGCCATGGAGCAGATCCTCCCGTTTGAGATAGACATCGGTGCCATACCGCTGTGAGAGTTGCTCCGCACGCTCCAGTGGCGTCGGGCGGCCACCGAAGTCCCGTATCCGCTGTCGGAACTCGTCGATAAACCCCGCCTCGTTCTCACGAACGTAGCGCTCGTAAGCGTCTGTCAGTTCTTCGATTGCCGGCATCAGTGCTTCCGGCACGTACTGTCCTCCGTACTCTCCGAACGAATTCGTACTCATGTGTTGTCCTCTACGCTTGTCGGTCGATTATCTTTTCCGGACTGGTCCAGTCGGCTTTGGCCTCTCGGCCGCGCGAACCGTTTGGTGTTAGCCCGTACGTCTCCGTCCATGATCGCTGACCCAATAAGTAGACCGTCCGCTCCGGCCGCCCGCATGCACCGCACGTCCTGTTCACTCGTAATCCCACTCTCCGCAATCAGCGTCACGCTCTCTGGGGCTGTTGATCCCACGGTCTCGAACGTCGAGAGATCGACCGTCAGGCGCGTCAGGTCCCGATTGTTCACCCCGATGAACTCGGCCCCGGCGGCTACGGCGGTTTCGACTTCAGCCCGCGTGTGGGTCTCGACGAGCACCTGAAAACCCCGTTCCCGTGCGGCACCCACGAGGCCCGGGAGGTCGTCGACAAATCTGGCGATCAACAGAACGACGTCGGCGCCAACGGTATCTAATTGCGCCTCTTCGAGAATAAAATCCTTGCGCAACACAGGCACGTCGACAGCCTCCCGAACGCGCCGGAGATCACCCGGTCGGCCGCCAAAGTGCTCGGGTTCGGTCAACACTGACAACGCACTCGCACCGCCCTCGACCATCCTGGTTGCGAGATCCACCGGGTCCGCCTCGCGCTCGCGCTCGGTTGTTGGGGATGTGGGTTTTATCTCCGCGATGATCGGAACCTGCCGCGCTTTCTCGGCTCGTTCGAAGGCGGCGGTGAGCGATCGTGCCTCGACATCTATCCGTGTGTCACCACCACCGCGCTCCCGCGCGCTTTCTAGTATTGACCGGACCGCCGGCGCGATCTCACCTGGCTCGCTCATTCCCGATTCCACCTGTATCGTCCATCAATGAACACTAATGCACAGAGATGTACATAAGACTTCCGTCACGGGTCGAACCAATCGTACCGATACCGGTGACACAAATCTTCATTAGCGTCAAGCCGCAGTAGTTGATATGGCAGACGCTGCAGGCATCTATGCCCGCGAGTTTCCGTATCTCGATCGGTACATCCAGTTCGGAATAGCGCAGGCACGTGTCCTCTCAGTCGAGTTTCCTGACTCTCCCGATGACGAAGCGAGTGGCGAACACGACCTTCTGGATCGCATCGAGGCGTATCTGGACGGGACAGAAGACGGGTTTACCGACGTTGCTGTGGCCATGACGATGCGGACCGACTACCGGGAGGTACTCACCAAAGTTCGCGAGATTCCACACGGGGAAAGCGCCACGGTACAACAGATCACCGCGATGGTCCCGGATCGGGATCCGGACAAACAGGACGACCAGCGGTTGGTGCGGGAAGCAATCGCGACCAACCAGACACCGATCTTTGTTCCCGGCCACCGTGTTCGGGACGGCCCCGGAGTGGCACCGGCGGCGGTGATTCAGAAACTGCGATCGATCGAAGGGATATAAAAGTCTGACAGTGGCTATTCACTGTGCCGGCTTATCACCCACATATTTCCCAAGTATCGTAACGAACCCACACCACGTATACCGTCGTTAATCCGTTTGTAGTATCTTTGATATATCGGGGGCCTCCCGGACGGATGAATAAGGCAATATGTAACACACCCCCTGTATTAATACATCCTTATGTGAGTTTAACACGCCATGATTATTTCAGGGGTAGTCTGATATGCATCGAGCCATTGTTATAAATAGACATGAGTGAGCGACACGCGGCGGACGGCGACGTTGGACTCGTCGATCCGACCGACACCCGGTCGAACTGCGGAGTGGGTGTTGTAATGGATCTTGACGGCGGGTCCGGTCACGACGTTGTCCGGGACGGTCTCGAACTAGTAACGTGTATGGAACACCGCGGTACCTCAGGTGCGGAGGAAAAAACCGGAGACGGTGCCGGCATACTCGTTCAGATACCACACGAATTTTACCTGAACGAACTCGACACGTCGTTGCCTGATCCGGGGGAGTACGCGGTTGGAACGTTTTTTTTACCGACAGAAGATGCAGCACGGAGACGGCTAAAGGACCTCGTTGAGACGAAATTCGTCGAGGAGGGACTCGACGTTATCACGTGGCGGTCGGTCCCGACAAGAAACGAGGGTCTCGGAGCGACTGCGCTGCAATCGGAACCTGATATCGAACAGGTCTTTGTCAGACAGTCCAACGGCGAAGACGAAGACGCGTTCCGGCGGAAACTCTACGTTGCCCGTCGGGTCGTCGAAAACACAGTCGAGGACGAACAGCCACCTGGCGCCGACCGGTTCTACATCGTCTCCCTTGATCCAAAGACGGTCGTCTACAAGGGGTTACTCAAGCCAACGCAGTTGTCCGGGTACTTCCCGGATATCACCGACGAGCGGTTCAAATCTACCTTCGCGATGGTTCACGCCCGCTTCTCAACGAACACGCTCGGCGCGTGGCACCTCGCTCACCCGTATCGGAATATCATCCACAACGGCGAGTTCAACACCATCCAGGGCAACATCAACTGGATGCGGGCCCGCGAAACCGACATCAAACACGAGGCGTTTGGCGACGACATCGAAAAGATCAAGCCGATCATCGACGACCCCGAACAGTCAGACACCGCGAGTGTCGACAACGCGCTCGAACTCCTGATGGAGACGGGTCGGTCACTGCCACACGCACTTCGGACCCTTATCCCCGAGGCCTGGCGCGGCGAGGAACACGACGTAGGGGAAAGGCGGCGAGACTTCTACGACTACCACGCCTCGCTCGTCGAACCGTGGGACGGGCCCGCACTCGTCGCGGCAACAGACGGTGAACGGGTCGGGGCCGTGCTCGACCGCAACGGTCTTCGCCCGTGTCGGTACGACATTCTGGCCGATAACACCCTCGTGATGTCCTCGGAGGTGGGTGCGCTCAACTACGACACCTCCGAAATCAAAGAACGCGGCCGCCTCCAGCCGGGACAGTCGTTTCTGGCCGACCCCGAGAAGGGACGGATCGTCCCCGACGAGGAGATCTTTGCGGGGATTACCGATCAAAAATACGGCGAGTGGGTCGACCAGGAACAGGTCCGGCTAGGGGACATCTCCACCGGGGGTTCGAACAGACCGCTCGACGAAACCGGCGACCTCCGTGCCCACCAGGCGATGTACGGGTACACGTACGACGAGATCGATCACCTCCTCGAGCCGATGGCCGAGAAGGGCAAAGATCCGGTGGGATCGATGGGCGACGATACGCCACCGTCGGCTCTCTCACAGTTCAACCGGCCACTGTTTACGTACTTTACACAACTGTTCGCACAGGTCTCGAATCCACCGCTGGATTACATCCGGGAGGAACTGGTCACGAGCCTCGAGACACGGCTCGGTAATCAGCGGAACCTGCTTGCTGAGACACCCGAACACGCCCGCCAACTCGTACTCGATTCGCCGGTTCTGACCGATCAGGAGCTTGCTGACATCAAGGAGATGAATAAAAACGGTATGAGCACCCACGTCGTCGATATCACCTACGACGCCGAGACTGACGACCTGGAATCTGCCGTCGAGTCGGTTCGAGAGGAAGCCTCACAGGCGGTTAGCGACCACGATATCGTCGTCCTTTCCGACCGCAATGCGAGCCCGGATCGCGTCGCAATCCCGTCGCTGCTTGCGGTCGGTGGCGTCCACCACCACCTTGTCAGGAACGGCCAGCGCAACCACGTCGGACTCGTCGTCGAGTCGGGCGATCCACGAGCTGTCCACCATTTCGCAACGCTGATCGGGTACGGTGCGGGCGCGGTTAACCCGTATCTTGCCTACCAGACGATCACGGACCTGGTCGCCGGCCCGGACGGCGCCGACCCGGAGACGGCAATCGATGCCTACATCAACGCTATCGAGGACGGGTTGCTCAAGACGATGTCGAAGATGGGTATCTCCACCGTCGAGAGCTACCAGGGTGCCCAGATTTTCGAGGCTGTCGGGCTCTCCTCCGACCTGGTCGAGGAGTACTTTGAGGGAACCGAAAACCGAACCGAGGGGATCGGACTCGAGGAGATCGAGTCGGATCTCCGCGACCGCCACGAGATCGCGTGGACCGACGACGACGATCTTTCGCGGGTCGGGGAGTACGAGAACCGGACGGGTGGGATCCACCACCGGTGGAATCCGGATACAGTAAGCACGCTCCAGCAGGCGGTGCGTCGCGGGGATTACGAGACCTACCGCGAGTTTGCGGAGATGGTCAACAATCAAAACGAGGAACTCAAGACGCTTCGCGGACTTCTCGAGTTCGACGACGAGAAGCGCGACCCAGTCCCGGTCGAGGAGGTCGAACCGGTCGAGGAGATTGTACAGCGCTTCGAGACGGCTGCAATGAGTCTGGGATCGCTCGCGCCGGAGATGCACGAAAACAACGCCATTGCGATGAACCGGTTGGGTACCGGTGCCAACACCGGCGAGGGTGGCGAACCCCCCGAGCGGTTCAACACCGAAAAGGAATGTCGCACAAAACAGGTTGCTTCCGGTCGGTTTGGCGTGACGAGTACGTACCTCGCCAACGCCGGGCGACTGCAGATCAAGATGGCACAGGGGTCAAAGCCCGGCGAAGGCGGGCACCTGCCTGGCAAGAAGGTAAACGAGATGATCGCCGATGTCCGGTATGCTACCCCCGGTGTTGGTCTGATCTCGCCGCCACCACTGCACGATATCTACTCAATCGAAGACCTCAAACAGCTGATTCACGATCTCAAGGCCTCGAATCCGGAGGCTGCTGTCAACGTCAAACTCGTCGCAGAGGCTGGTGTTGGCATTATCGCCACCGGCGTCGCAAAAGCCAACGCCGACATCGTTCACATCTCCGGGCACGACGGTGGAACCGGCGCCTCCCCCAAGACGAGTATCAAAAATGCAGGTGTTCCCTGGGAACTGGGCGTCGCCGAGGCAAACCAGATGCTCCGATCGACCGGCCTCCGCGACCGCATCGAAGTCACCACCGATGGTGGACTGATGACCGGACGTGACGCCGCCGTTGCTGCCCTGCTCGGCGCCGAGGGGTACGTGTTCGGTACGGCATCGATGGTCACGTCCGGGTGTGTGATGGCCCGACAGTGTCACGAAAACACCTGTCCGGTTGGGATCGCAACCCAAGACAAGAAACTCCGCGAACGGTTCCCCGGGCAGCCACAGCACGTCATCAACTACATGACGTTCATGGCCCAGGAACTGCGCGAGATCATGGCCAAACTCGGATTCCGTTCCGTCGACGAGATGGTTGGTCGGGTCGATTTCCTCCGCCAGCGCACGGACGTGACCCAGGAGAAGGCCAGAAAGATCGACCTCTCGGAACTGCTTGCCGAGCCGGACGATTACGAGGGTGTCGACCGGTACAAAACGCGTGAACAGACCCACGAGCTTGACGAGCAACTCGACTGGGATCTCATAGAGAAGGCCGAACCGGCCATCGCGGACGGCGAACCGGTCACGATCAACACGGAGATCGACAATACCCATCGGACCGTCGGTGCCACGCTATCGAACCGGATTTCACGGGAGTACGGCGTCGAGGGCCTCCCGGAGGATACGATTACGGTACGTCTCGAAGGGACGGCAGGACAGAGCTTCGGGGCGTTCCTGCAGGACGGTGTGACCATGGATCTGGTCGGCACCGCAAACGACTACGTTGGAAAAGGGCTCTCGGGTGGCAAGCTTGTCGTGCGAACGCCCTCCGACGCAAGCTACAGGGCACAGGAAAACGTCATTATCGGCAACGTTGCGCTGTATGGGGCAACACAGGGTGAGTGCTACATCAATGGCGTTGCTGGAGAGCGTTTTGCCGTCCGAAACTCCGGGGTGAAAGGTGTCGTCGAAGCCCTCGGGGATCACGGCTGTGAGTACATGACCGGCGGTGCAATCGTCGTACTCGGTGACACCGGCAAAAACTTTGCCGCGGGTATGTCCGGCGGTGTCGCATACGTCTACGATCCTGATGGGACCTTCGAGGAGCGCGCCAACACCGGCATGGTCACACTCTCGACGGATCTCACCGGAAAGGATCGCCAGATGGTCAGTCGACTCGTCGAAAACCACGCACAGTATACTGACTCCGAGCGGGCACAGGAATTGCTCGAAAACTGGGACGATGAGCTCGGGAACTTCACCCGCGTGATGCCCGACGCCTACGCGGAGGTCATCGCGGACCGGGAGCGCGACGACGTGCGCAACGAACTCCCCGAATCCGCATCGCTCGCAGCCGGCGACAGCGGCACACCGATGCAAAGCGGCGCCGACTGAGACACGTCACCAACTGTCGGTTGCTCGCTGAGGACGCGGCTGGAGTCCGCGAGCCAGGTCGTAAAGATAAACTGTTGATTGTGCAGTCCGTCGTACTTCGTACGATCTTTCGATTTCCTCTTAGGACCTACAGGTCGACCGACGTCGGCTGGGTCGTCGACAGTGTCCGTTGTGTGTTGTTCGTGGCCGACCCGCAGTAGTGACGGGTGCTGGCCGCCCGGTTGCGAGGGCGACGGGGCCGGTCACCCGAGGAACTGACGGGTGCGCGCGGCCCGCCGGGCGGCCGAGCGGAGGGCGTCGTCGTCGCCACGGGCGAAGGCGTCGATGGCGTCGTCGGTCGCCGCGCGGTGCTCCTGGTCGGGTTCGACATCGACGAGGTCCAGTGCCGCCGCGAGCGCGTCATCCGCAAGATCCAGCACCGTTGTACACCGCGGATTGAAGTAACGGGCGGCGTCGCGGAGACGACCGAAAAAAGACGGGAATGCCGCCTCAACGAACGCCCGGTCGGCGTCGGTCAGCGCGTGGAGACCCAGTAATGTGGGCGGACAGCCGACGCTGTACAGTGCTGCCGTGTAGCCGATGGCCCGTGGCAGGGAATGCTCACCGACCTCCCGGGAGTAACCGAACAGACCGACGTGGAGCTTGCGGGTCCGGCGGTCGGGAACGAACGATGAAAGACGGTTGACCGTTGGCGCGACCGCGTCGACCTGGTCGCCGTATGCCGCTGCGGTCCGGTCGATCACGTCGAGCGCCCGGTCCTCGTCGATGGGGGACGGGGGGTCACCCAGATCGGCCTCCCGGAGCGTTGCCACCCCCTCGCGGACCGTCTCGACCGGGTAGTCGTACTTGAACGCCGACTGGATCGTAAACGTCTCGACCTCCGAATAGGCCTCGGCGGTCGCCTGCGCCCGGTCAGGCGAGAGGTTCCCGCGGAACGGCGCGGGACCCGCGCCGAGAATCGGATGGACAGTAACCCCGGTCTCGGCGGCCGTCCGGTAGAGACGAGCGAGGGCCACCTTGTTGATGAGGTCGGCGGCCAGCGATCCGTAGTTCAGCGCCGGGTCCGAGCGGGCGAGAAACACCCTGACCGCGTCGCGGTCCTGTGCGGTTGCGTACTCGCGGAAGATCTCGTGGGCCCTCAACATCGCGTCGCGCTCCTCGATGAGGGGGATAACACCGACCGACTTGGGGGCGAACTCACCCACCCAGTCGGCGACGGTCCGGTCGCCCCAGACCGTCTCGTCGCCCTTGGCAGCGACGAAGGATTCGTAGTACTCGTGGACGGCGTTGACCTGGTCCGCATCCGTGACCATCGGGATGATGACCTCGACGATAGGAGCGACGGGATCGACCCCTCGGTCGGCGGCAAACAGCCTCGCGGCGTCGGTCGAGCGCGGGATGCTCTCTAAGATCTCGAGGAGGATCTTTGCTTCTGACTCCTCGACATCGGGATTAGGGCCCCGAACCGTCAGGCGGACATCCTCTCCAAGGCGGTGTTCGGTAAAGAAGTCGTCGTACCGTGAGAGGAGTTTCTTGACCGCGTACTCGTCGCCCTCCTTGCCCTCGAAGTCCCACATCTGTTCGTCACACCCCAGATGTGAGTAGACGTAGTAGGCCTCCTGGATCTCGTCGTCGCCCTCGATGACGTCCCCCGCTGTAAAGAAGGGCAGCGTCGCATTGTCCGGATGCTGGGTGCTCATCAACCGCGGAACGTCGGACATAATCAAACCCGAGCTCCGACGGAATAAAAACACACGACCTAACTATGTTAGGTGATACCAGTTATCGCGGTCGCGGCCGACCGGCAGGCCGTCCCAACGCGTGCGGTCATAGTACTCCTCGCGTCCGGATCGTGACTTTGGATCCTTTCACTGACTACCGGCGACCCGAGGGTGTCCACAACACAGGGTACACAAACATGGGGGGACTCACACGGGATATGGAGTATCTGATTCTGGGGTATCCGCCCGAGGGGCCGACACTCGATCTCGACCACCGCGAATTCGCCTACGCAGGCAACTTTGTCATGTCGAATACGGGCAAAGCTGTCGCTCGCGATGGTGGGGAGATCCTCGGAGCGGTCGCGTTTAATACAGATTACACGGAGGCCACGACAGCGAAGCTACGATACGTAACTGTTCGGACCGACAGACGGGGTGACGGAATCGGAGCACAGTTACTGCGGTTCACCGCCGAGGAGCTTTTAGAACGCGCCTACGAAACCGTTATTATCGCGGTAAACAATCCAATCGCGTACCGTGCGTGCTACCGGGCCGGATTCACCGCGACGGGCGAGACCGCCGGCATGGCGGAGACCGTACTCGAGTACGCCCCGGAGATCCGTTGTCATGAGAGCTTTTTCGAGGGGCTCGACCTGTTCCGTGACCGGGACCTCCCGCCGGAACAGGAGTCGTGTCTGGCGGATCTGCTCGAAAGAGGCCCGCCGCCAGTTGCTGACAGCCCCACCTGATCCTGCCGGGGAACCCAAAATTGAGGACAGATAGCTGTCAGGTAACGATCTTCCTTTGACTACAAAACACCCGCGGGATTCAAACAGCTCTTGTCCCAAACACCAGCATGGGCAACGCTGCTTTGCGCGATCTTGCCGCGATCGAATCGGTGCCGTTTGGCGACCTCGCCGGGTCCACGGTCGCAGTCGACGCACACAACTGGCTCTATCGGTATCTCACGACCACCGTCAAGTGGACCAGCGACGAGGTGTATACGACCGAGGACGGGACCGAGGTCGCAAATCTGGTCGGGGTCGTCCAGGGGTTGCCACGGTTTTTCGAACACGAGATCACCCCCGTTTTCGTCTTCGACGGCGCGGTTGCGGATCTCAAAACGGCGGAAATCGAACACCGAAGGGAACAGCGGGAGACATACGAGGACCAACTCGAGGCTGCCCGGGACCGTGGTGACGAACTCGCGGTTGCCCGTCTCGATTCGCGGACACAGCGGCTCACAGAACATATTGTGCAGACGACGCGGGATCTGCTCGGACTACTGGACGTGCCCGTTGTCGACGCCCCAGCCGAGGGTGAAGCACAGTGTGCCCACATGGCTCGCTCCGGCACCGTCGAGTACGCGGGCACCGAAGACTACGACGCGTTACTGTTTGGCTCGCCGGCCACGCTTCGCCAACTCACCAGTAAGGGCGATCCGGAGCTGATGGAACTGCCAGCGACGCTTGCAGCACACGATATCACGTGGGAACAACTCGTCGACGTTGCGATACTCTGTGGGACCGACTTCAACGACGGTATCGACGGGATCGGCCCTAAAACGGCGGTCAAACTGATCCACGACCACGGTGATCTCTGGACTATCCTTGAGGCCCGCGGCGATCATATCGACCACGCCGACCGCATCCGAAACCTGTTTCTCGATGCCGCGGTCAAAGACGTGGCAATCGAGGCGTCGATCGAACCCGACGTCGACACAGCACGGTCCTATGTCGTCGATGAGTGGGAGGTCGATCACGGGGAAGTCAGGCGCGGGTTCGAGCGAATCGACGAGGCGCTTACACAGACCGGCCTGGATCAGTGGACCTGACAGGGGCTGGTGCGCCTATTTCCATCGCAGATTCGATTTAACCGCAGTAATCGGTATCAGTCCGCCTTATGCCCGGGCGGGGGGTCACTCGAACGTTCCTCCTCGCCTTCCGGCAGCAGCATGACCAGACCCACGATCACTGCAAGCAGTATTGTCATTGCGACAAAATACACATCCAGCCTGATACCGATGCCGATCATCGAGAGCACTGTCCGCAACTCCGGGATCACCGGGATGGCAAAGGCGAGCCCGGTCACCAGGCCAACAGGGCCAGGTCACTTCATGCGATCACCCTCGTGATCGGTCCCAGTGTGGTTACAATCAGATCCGTAATCCAGTTCGGTCACACCGCTGTTTCTCCCGTAGAGGCCGCTGGCGTCGACGATCGATGGCCGACAGCGGTCAGGAGTCTTTCCGCTCGACGACGTCACCGAGCGTGTACTCGCCAGTAGACGAGTCCGACTGCCACTCTGACTCCTCGGCACTGGCACCTGCCGAGAGGTCGATGTCGAGCTTTCGTTCGAGTTTGCCCTGCATCTCGTCGCTTGGCAGAGTATCGCCGTGTTCGAGTTTACGGATCAGGCTCGCCTTTTCGTTGAGTTGGTTCGCAAGGTCCTTCTGAGAGAGATTTGCGTTCTCCCGGGCTGTTCTGACCCGGTCATCGAAGTCCTGCGCGATCTCCTCCATGTCGTCGAACATGTCGTGTCCACCGCCGCCGGACGGTGATGACCCTGTAGACCCACCGCTTGACGAACCGGAACTTGAAGAGCTTGTCGAGTACTTGGTCGACGTCGAAGAACTGCTGTCGTCGGTTTTGATCTTGGTCCCGAAGTCGGTACACTCCTCGCACACGTCGAGTTCGGCACCCTCGATCTTGACGGCGTTCGGGTTCGCGGTTTCCGTCCCGCACATTTCACACTGGACCATACCGAGATTTTGGCCGGCTGGGGCATAAATCGCACGCCGTTTGTCACGACCCGACAGACCGCTGGTCACGGCAGATCGGACATCGCGTAGTAGAACCGCTGGAGAGCGGTCAGATGTCCGATCAGTGCAAACACGACCAGTAACCACCCGACAGAGTCGAGACTGTACACAGTTGCATCCGAAACGGCTGCGACGGTGGCGACGAGTCCGACGAGTGCGAGACGGTCTGCACGCCCCAGCAAGCCGCCGTAGACCCGGTCCAGACCAGCTGCTTCCGCCTGCGTTCCCAGATACGATGTCATCAGGACACCCGTCACCGCCGCGAAGCCGATCGCGTACTCACCGACCCCTGCGGCCAGTCCAGCGATAATGCTGATGTCCGCGTACCGGTCCAGTACGTGATCGAGTACGTCCCCGGCCGCTGTGGCTGTCTCCTGCTTACGGGCTAGGGCCCCATCGAGGAGGTCGAAGACGCCGTTGACAAGGACCAGAAAGGCGCCGACGAGGTAGAATAGTTGCTGCTCACCGGCGACCCAGAAGCTGCAACCGGCTCCAATGGCAGCGAACACCGCGAGGAGGCTGACCGTATCTGGGGTCAATCCGACCCGGGTTGCGCCACTGACCAGCGGACCCAGCAGCCGGTCTGCAAGTGGGCGGAGATTATCAAGTGTCATAGATATTTGAGATATGACACGGTGCCAACTCCCGGTTCCCGGCTTCCCTCGATGACCGATTCGATCTCTTCGGCCACCTGGTCGGGCGTCCGGTCCGTCGTCTCGATCTCGTAGACACACTCCTGGCCGTGGATCTCGACGGCCTCTGTGAGGATGAGATCCAGCGCTTCACTTTCGGCATTCTCTGCGATCGAATCCGGGCTTTCGGCTCTCTCCTCGAGGCGCGTCTCGATGGTCTCAGGGTGGCACCGTAGCACAACAACTCTGTCGACAGGGACGTGGTGTGCGAGGTGTGACTCGACGAGGAAATCCTTCTGTGAGTCCAGCCTCCTGCTGACCGCGTTTAGATCTGCCACGGCAGACTCGCGCTCCTCGTCGTGGCCCGTGGTCAGTCCCTCCGTCCGGATGAGGTCGTTGAGGTGGATGACGTCGAGTGCAGTGTCGAGGTGTTCGGTCGCGGTTGTCTTTCCTGTTCCCGGCGTCCCCGTCACTGCCAGACGCATCAACATCCCCCCTGTCGGTACGCCGTTTCAAGCGGGGCCACTCCCGCCTCGGACCGCACCTGTCTCATCGCTCCGCAAGCACCTCATTTAGTGTTTCGACGGCACGCGGGGTCGACTCGCGTGTGCCGCAGGTGATTCGGATACAGCCTGACAGTCCGAAACTGGTACAATCCCGGACGATCACCCCCTGTTTCTGTGCCCGGGTGGTGACCTCTTGGCTGTCGCCGACCGATGCGAGGACAAAGTTCCCGCCGCTGTCCCAGGTCGGGGCCACGAGATGCTCCTGGATGTACTGGCGGGCCCATCGGACGGTTTCGACGGTCTCTCGGAGGTGGGGTTTGTCTTCGAGTGCGGCGAGACCTGCGTGACAGGCGAGCAGATTTGCGGCGAATGGGGTGTTCACGCGATTGTAGGCCCCGGCCCACGCCTCCGGGACGACCCCGTATCCGAGACGGAGGCCTGCCAGCCCGTATGCCTTCGAGAATGTCCGCAACAGTGCAACGTCATCACGGTCCGTAATCAGATCTCTCGCGGACGGGCGGTCTGTGAACTCCCCGTAGGCTTCGTCCACCAGCACCAGCGTCTCCTCGTCGGTCGACTCGGCCAGCCGTTCGATCTCCGGGAGAGGCATCTCAGAGCCGGTCGGATTGTGGGGACTTGTGACGTATATTATCCGCTGGCTGTCGTACGCTGCCAGAACCATCTCTGCGGTCTGTTCGAACTCGTCGCCTTTCTCGAGGCGGTACTGGTCGATCTCGGCCCCGTGATAGCGCGCACTCATCGGATAGTATGCAAAGCCCGGATCGGGGACGAGAACGCGCGCACCCGGATCCAGCAAAGCTCGACCCAAATAATCCAACACGCCGTCACCTCCGGCAGCGAGCCAGATCTGTGGCGGCTTCAGATCCCACCTCTCGGCGAGAGCCTCGGTCAGATCGGTGTGTGCTGCCTTCGGATATGTGTGGACGCTGTCGGCGGTCTCGTGAATTGCCTCGACTGCAGCGGGACTCGGTCCGTGTGGGTTCTCGTTCGAGGAGAGTTTGACGAGACTGTCCGGATCGAGTCCGAGGTCGCGGGCAACCTCTTCGACGCCGCGACCGGCACGGTAGGGGACATGGGCGGAGAGGTCCCGTGGTTCCATATCCTGAGCAAACAGGTGACGCATCTTAAGCGTGCTTATCGATAGGAACGATTTTTGTGCCCGAAAGTAACTTACAGGTAGGGCGTGTGGCCTAGTGGACAGGGCGAGAGGTTCCTAACCTCTCGATCGCGGGTTCGAATCCCGCCACGCCCGTCCAGGGATCCGACAAGCGAAGGGGGTACGTCCGATCATGCGTTAAAGTAAAACGAGAGGCGTCGTTCGCACCTGGATTGGTCAGATTTCCCCCCGAGGTGTTCCATAGGATGGTCACATTGTCCGTTGCTGGATTGATTTTATATCCGATAGGGGCATAGATGTATCAATGACCACGGAAGGGCAGACGCCACAAACACCTGGCACGGGCCAGTACGAGGCAATAGTCGAGAGCGTATCTGACGCTGCCTATTTCATCGACAGTGACCGAAACATAGCGTACACGAACCAGCCGTCGCTTCAGCATCCGACTGTGTCACTAGAAGCGGTCTGTGACGGGCCTATAATGGATTTGATCGAGAGGATTGTCTCGGACGACGAGGATCCTACGAGGTTCGAGCGGGCACTGGAGACAGTCTACGACCAGAGCGCGGACGCCGATTTTCCGGTTACGATCGAACTCGATATTGACGGTCCGACCGGGACGGCCACCAGGGAGTACCGCTGTTCGCCCTGTGAGACACAGAGTGGCACAGGGGCAATCGTCGTGTCCGGGGGAGGTACCGAACGCAGTGAATCGGAACTCGAACGGTACGAGCGGCTGTTCGAGACGCTCCCGGTCGCTGTCGGGGTCATTTCAATCGAAGAGTCCGGACGGTTCGAGTTCGTCAATCAGACCGCAGTAGAGATGTTTGATGCGGACTCGAAGCGGGAACTTGAGGGGTATTCCCTGGATGACCTGTACGCAGATCCCGACGAACAGGGCCAGTTAACGGATACACTGAGAGCAAAAAGGACAGTCGAGCAGTACGAAACCGAGTTCACGACGCTCGACGGGGAACGTCTCTGGGTCAGCATAACGGCGGAGTTGACGGAGATCGAGGGCAAACAACACATCGTCGGAACCGTTGAGGAGATCTCCGAGCGCCAACAACGCGAGCGCGAGATCCAGGAAGCGAAGACGGTCACCGACGGAATCCTCGACAGCCTCCACGACGTGTTCTACGCTTTCGACACCGAGGCAAACCTCGTCGAGTACAACGAACGTCTCCGTTCTGTGACCGGATACGACCACGAGGAACTGGAACGGATGGCTCCCTGGGAGTTCTTTCCGGAGGGCGAGCGTGAGTTGATTATGGAGGCAGTTGGCGATATCATCGAGACCGGCGAGCCCGTTCGCAGCCTCAAAGCACACTACCTCACGAAGTCCGGAGCGACAATTCCGTACGAGTTCAGTGGTTCACCGTACTACGACAGTGAGGGGACTGTGGCAGGATTTGTCGGGTTCGGACGTGATATTACCGACCGGAAAGAGCGCGAACAGGAACTTGAACGCAAGCAGGAGTTTCTGTCACAGACACAGGAAGTCGCAGCTGTCGGCGGGTGGGAAGTCGACCTGCGGACAGACTCACTTCGGTGGACCGACGAAGTCTACAGGATCCATGGCGTCGACAGCGACTTCGAACCGACCGTCAGGAGGGCGATCGACCTGTATCACCCCGAGGATCGGGCAGCGATTCGGGAGGCCGTCGAGAGGGCGACAGCCGAAGGCGAACCATACGACATGGAGGTGCGCATCGTCAGGCCCGACGGCGAAGTCCGCTGGACGCGAGCGCGTGGCGAACCATGGCACGAGGATGGGAAAATCGTCGGTGTACGCGGCACCTTTCAGGATATCAGCGACCGGAAAGAGCGCGAACAGGAACTTGCACGCCATCAGAAGGTCATCCAGGCCGTTGATGACGGTGTCTATGCCCTCGATGAGACCGGTCACTTCGAACTGGTCAACGACGCGATGAGCGAACTCACGGGGTACAGTACTGAACAGCTACTCGGAGAGCACACGAGCTATATCAAACCCGACAGGGCGGTCGAGCGGGCCGAGTCACTCGTCCAGTCGATGGTTTTCGACGATCACAGCGACAACGAGGCGACCTTTGAGTTGGAGATACAACGGACCGACGGCAGCGAGTTCCCGGCTGAAGATCACATGACGCTGCTGTGGGATGATGACGGCGAGCGGTTCGAGGGTACCGCCGGTATTATCCGGAACATAACCGACCGGAAAGCGCGTGAACAGGAACTCCGGACGGTCAGCGAGCAACTCGAAGTCCTCAATCGGATCCTCAGACACGACATCCGGAACGACACACAGATGATACAGCTGTCGACGGAGGAACTCCGGAGTAAGCTGCCGGAAGAACACCAGGACAGCTTACAGCGGATACAACAGACCAACGAGCACATTCAGGAGCTGACTGAAAATAGCAGGGCACTGATCCAGGCCCTCACACAGGGGGAACTCGAAACCGAGCCGGTTCGACTGGACACGGTAGTACGGGACGAACTGGAGAGCGCCCGGTTGCGGTATCCGGACGCAGATATAACTGTTGAGGGGTCACTCGACAGAACGCTGGTCTCGGCCAATGGGACACTATCCTCAGTCGTGCGAAATCTGCTGAACAATGCAGTCCAGCACAACCGTGGTGAGGTGAGAGTGACCGTACGGGTCGAGCAGCGCGATGACTTTCTCCGCCTGTGTGTTCTCGATAACGGAATCGGCGTCCCCGACGACCAGAAAGAGGAGATATTTGGCAAAGGTGAACAGGGAATGGAAGGTGTGGGAACCGGTATCGGTCTGTATCTGGTCAATGAACTCGTTCGGAGCTATGGGGGGGATGTTTGGGTTATGGACAGAGAGAACGGCCGGTCCGATGGGAGCCAGGAACACACAGGAGGTGCCGTGTTCGTTGTCAAACTGCCGACCGCCACCGGCTGAGTCTGACACACCCTCTCGGGCCTGTTCAGTCGTGACTGTGCCGAGACACCTACCGTTGACGCGTTCGACTATCCCACTGTCGAACTCGACTGCGTCGAGAACAGAGCGGTGGCCGGCCTGGCAGTCGCCGTCGCTGCCTGTGGGTCTGGGGGGGTGACGGCCGCCCTCGCTCTAACGGGAGGGGATAACGACGCAGGCGAGGAGACGTCGACACAGGTCGATGCAAGTGTCCCGCCCCTCTCCGGTGCTTAGGGGGGTCCACTACACCTTTGGCCGTCAGACCGGGAACAGGTACGTTCGAGCAACCGGAACACTGCCCGACAGCGACCCGGTGTCGGTTCCGCCCGGTGCCCCACCGAGATGGCTCGTCGTGACGGGGGGCCTCGCCGGTTGTCGATCGATGCGGTCATAGATGGGCGAATCGTGACTGATAGTGGTTGTCGCGAGTCTGTACCGCTTTCGCGGATCAAAACGGCTGTTTCACGCCATGACACAGCACTATCTGTGACGTGGCCAGGAAAACTACCGCAGTAATCACTATCAGCGAACCAGGGATGTGAAATGATTGTCCGGCAGTATCAGTTCGAACGCTTCCAGAGGAGCGTCTGGAGCGTCAAAAGCGCGGTCTGGCTTCTGGAGACAGGACAGAACGAACCGGACTCATAGCTTGCTTTTGTGGACGGTTGCCGGAGACTGCCGATAGTATCCCGGCGGGTGTTACTCGAATTCGAGCGTCCAAGATCCGTCGGCGTCGATATCTACCCAGCTGATCCCGCGGCTGGGATACACTGTTTCATCGTCGAACTCCCCGAAGCCGTTGAGCAGCGGCGCAGCGGTGTCTATCACCTGCGGATAAAACGTCACGGCCACCGCGAACTCGCCGTCGTGTGAGAACCGTGCGGTCCCTTCTTCGGCGAAATTAACAGGACCTACCACGTCGGACCCGGAGCCTTCGAATGACACAGGCGGAGTCTCGGCGCTGTCTGCCCGTGGCTGGCGAATCGTCAGATTCCACGATCCGTCGGCAACCACGTTGAGGGTGTACTCGCGGTTCTCAGTGTAGGTAGCCCCTTTGCCCTCGTATCCGCCCTCGCCAGAAGCAAGCGCCCGCGGAAACTGTCCGCCTTCTAGTGTGATCCGAAACTGTCCGGTCCCCCCATGGCTTGCCTCGCCGACCGCCAGCCCGTCCTGCATCTGGACAGTCTCTCCGCTCTCCGACCCATTGCCACTGAACGTGAGTGGCTCTATTCCCGAGTTTCCGTCCTGGCTTTGGGTATTCTCGTCACCACCATCGCTTCCACCCTCGCTGTCGGTTCCGGCTGTTTCGCTGCTGTCGTCCTCCCCAGTACCACCATCGCCTCCGTCTTCACTACCTGTTCCACCGGTGCTGTCGTCGTCGCCGTCGTCGCCTCCGCCTCCGCCGCATCCAGCGAGCGCAACCGAAGACGCACTGAGGACTGCAACGTATTGGCGGCGGCTGAGCGAGCGATCTGTCTCCTTACTATCTCGTGACATACAAAATCGACATGCGCGGAATCTATTATATCTTGGTGATTCCGTTTGTCCTTTGCCACTCTCAAAAAGTGAAACCTGAGTTGCAAGATGGCATCTCTAAAATTCCAGCTTCTCGTTGACAAATATTCCCGCGACACTCATTGTAGCGATGAGTTCTTTCTTGTGAACGGAGTTCGTATGCTGTCAGCCACTCCAGTTCCGTCTGACCGTTTGGTGTCGATCTCCCGGCGCTGCTGGGGGGCAGATCCTCGCGTTCCAGGACGGTCTCGACGAACTTGACCACGGGGGTTCCGGCCAGCGGCGGGGTGGGCGTCACAGCGACTGCACCCAGGACCCAATGTCCGCGACGACGGCCTCATCAACGGGGTTCCACAGGCTGTACTCCGACCGCGTCGGCACGCCTTCGCCGTACTGGAAGACGTGGTTGAGGTTCTCGTAGCGTTCGAACCTGGTCGCTGGCCGGTCTGCTAGTTCCTGCTGCCAGAGTTCGAAGTCACGTTCCGGCGAGACCTGGTAGTCACGACTTCCCTGGAGCAGGAACGCTGGCGTCCCGATGCGCTTTGCCGTTGCGACCTGGTCGTACTCGTCGACACTGGTCCAGAGCGCGCCGGGATAGTCGAGGACGATGTCGCTCTCCTTATAATCGCCTTGCCGGATGCGGTCGATGCGGTCCTCCCAGCGCTCGTAGACCTGCTGCATCGACTCCCACTCGTACTCGCCAAGTGTGGCGAGGTGTTCGAACTGCTCGACAAAAATCTCGTAGAAGTCACGTGCGGGGGCGGCAAGCATCGCGATGCCGGCGAGGTCCCCGTCTCGCTCTGCGATACGCGGTGCGGCCATACCACCGAGACTGATGCCAGCGACGACAGTCCTGTCCGCGCTGACCGCTGGATCCCGACGAAGGCGTTCGAGCGCGACCAGTGAGTCGTCGACCGTAATCGCGTCCAGGGTCCACTCCTCGTTGCTGAGCGAATTCGGACAGGCGTTCGAGCGACGGTCGTATCGGAGTACTGCGACCCCTCGACTCGAAAGCCCCTCTGCGAGGTCCTGAAACGGGCGCGAGCCAGCACCGCCGAGGTTCTTGTTCGCCGCACCGACTGCTGGTGGGTCGCTTCCGTGCACGAGCACGACCCCGGGGACGTCCTCGGCGTCTACTGGCACCGTTATCTCCGCGTCCATGAGACAGTTCTCGGTTTCGACCGTCGCTTCTGTCGCTGTGAACGCTGACGTGTCGACGTACTCCGGCCGCTGGTACTCGTCGTTGGCGACTGCCTGGATAACCGCGTACTCCTGCTGGTCGTCGGCAAGAACCCGCATGACGTGAGTGCCACGCTCGAAGGAGAGTGTCATATCCACGCCGTCGAACCCGGCCTGGACGATCACAGTCGTGTCGGCGACACCCTCGTATCCGCCACCGACGGCCGTGTATCCGAGCCAGAGGTGTTCGACAACGCCTGCCGATAGCTGCTGTTGGAGATCCGACCGAAACCACCCGAGAGCCCGGTCGAACGCACCGCGTTGCATGTCCTCGACGAGGAGTTTTCCTGCCTCGACGGCAGACTCAGGCGCAGCACGCTCCTCGGATGTCGGCGTCTCTTCGGGTGTCTGCTCAGGCGTCGACATGTTCTCGCGAGCGGATGTGTCACCGGAAGGCGAGTCCCCGCTGTCGTTGCTCGGGCACCCGGCGATACTTGCAAACGAACTACCTGCCAGGAGGAGATACGCGCGACGACGCATACCATGGATTGTGGCTTCCTGTGTAAAATAACCTCCTGCACCGTCTCTGTCAGCGGGTCCGATCGAAGCGATCCGGTTCCCTGATTTGAGTCAAAAAGGCAAACAGAGTATCTACTACGACTATCATCGTGGTAACTCGATCCCGACGATGTTGCCGACCGGGGAGTTATCCTCGACTGTGATGGTACCGCCCGACCGGGCGGTGACCAGTTTCACGTACCATAATCCAAGACCACCCCCGTGATACAGGGGGGTTTGTTCCTCGTCGTCGAGTAATATGTCCCGCTCCATCTCGGGGATACGTGGCCCGGTATCGGCGACCTCGATACGTATTGACGCTTCGGTCTGTGCGACGGAGACAGTCACCGCAGGCGAGGACGAATCGTCGTGGGTTATCGCGTTCGTGAGGAGCTCTTCGAGTGCTTTTTCGAACTGTGTTGTGGCGTGGACGGTGACGTGGTCTGGGCAATCGATAGTAACCGTCGCGTCCGGATACTCCGAACTAACCTTCGAAACGACGTGTTGAAGACGGTCGTACAGTGTAATCTCGACGTTTGTCGGTTCCTCCCGCAACAACTCCGTTATCTGCCGTTCCTTTTCTGCCAGCCCGATCAACTGGTCGGTAACCTCGAGGATCTTGCCAGCGGAGGCCGCTACGGAACCGGAGGCGTCCGACTGAATCCGTTCGGCCTCCAGACGGCTCACATTCACCATATTACGGAGGTTGTGGCGCAATACACGATCGATAACCCCCAGTTGCTCCTGGCGCTGTTTACGCCCGGTGACATCCTGTTGGAAGCCGATCCAGTTCACGACCTCCCCTGTGTCGTCCTTTACCGGGGCAATTTCTAAACGATTCCAAAACTCAGTGCCGTCCTTCCGGTAATTACGCAGGGTAACCGAGAGCTGCCTCTGTGCGTCGATGGCTTCCCGGAGACGGGCAACACTGGCCGGATCTGTCCGCTCACCTTGCAGGAATCGACAGTTCGTGCCAACGGCCTCCTGGCGCGGATATCCGGTCATCTCGACGAACGCGTCGTTTACGTAGATCAGAGGGTTGTCCTCCTGGCTTGGGTCGGAAATGCTAATACCGACCGGCGCCTCGTCGATCGCCCGTGTTCGCCGCTGTAGTTTGTCCTCCCGTTGTTTTCGTTCGGTGATATCGGTCTGTACGGCGACGTACGCAGACACGTCATTACCGTTGGAAACTGGCGCAACTGTCTGTGTGGCAATGTACAACCCCCGGTTTTTGCATCCGTTGACCACCTCCCCTTGCCACGTGTCTCCGGAACGGATAGTGTTCCATAGTTCGTCAAGATAGCTGTCAGGCATCTCCTCGGAGGTCAGGATCCGCGGACTCTCACCGATCACTTCGTCGCGGGTAAAGCCGGTGATCTCCTCGAAGGCGGGGTTGACATATCTGATCGTACCATCGGTGTCCATGACATAGACGGCATGTCCCGAGGACTCGATGGCCTGTTTGAACAGACTAAGCTCTGTGTTGTGCCTGTATGATGTGATCGTTTGATCGCGAAGGCGGAGCAGTGACTGGATCCGCCACTCCAGTTCCGCCTGTTTGATCGGCAGTGTAACGATTTCGTCGATGTCGGTCGTGAGTACGTTGTCGACAATGTCACCCTGGTCCAGGTGTATCACGTCATCTCTCGTATCCGGGAGTAGCAACAAAACAGGGAGTAAAACCGGGTCGGCCTCGGTCTTGAGTGCTTCGAGTTCCGTCTGGTTACTCCGAAACGCCTCGGCATCGGTAATACAGAGATCGAAATCTTCCTCGGGTGGCCCGGAATCCCCAATAGCTAGCTCGTATTTTGCGTGGTCCTCGATCCAGTTACGGAGTAGTTTCCGATTCCCGGTATCGGCAACCAGTGGACAGACGGTTGCCGATCCTCCGGTCTCGAACTCGGAGTACTCGTCCGGTTTCACGAGATCGCGTAGCTCTTCAGCTGTCATGACCGTACTCCTC